>NZ_CAJCKD010000002.1:0-237544 GCF_903970855.1 Curtobacterium sp. ME12 | reverse complement strand
GTCCTGGTGCACCGCAGCGGGCGGCGCAGCGGTCGGCGCTGCGGTCGCCAGCCCGGCAGTGGACGCGGCCACGCTGGGTGCGGGGGCCGCTCCGGAGGGGTGATCCGCGCCTCCAGGCTGGTTGGTCGCCGCCTGCGCGCCCCCGACCGTCGGCTGGACCGCCAGGGGGCGGTTCGGGTCGTCGTCCTCGTCGTCGAGCTCGCCGTTCCGGCGGCGGATGCGCTTGCGGATGCTGCGGAAGATGCCGAAGCCGAAGATGCCGATCAGGGCGATCGCGGCGACCGCGGTGATGACCGTCTCCCACTGGGCCTGCACGTTCAGCTCGACGGTCGCGGGCTCGGCGACGGCCACGCCGGTCGGGCTGGAGAGCGACATCGTCAGCTCGACCTTGCCGTTCGCGACCGACTGCACGGGGACGGTGGCGCGGGTGGAGGAGTCGGGCTGGATCTCGACCACGATGTCGTTGCGGACCACCCGCAGCGCCGAGTTGGACGGCTGCACGGACAGGTGCACCGTGACCGGGTAGGCGGAGCTGTTGCGGATCGACACGGGCAGGGACGACCGGTCGCCGAGCAGGGTGAGGCTGCTCGAGTCGACGATCCCGACCTCGGTGGTGCTCTTCGCCCAGGCGGCCGTGCGCGCCTCGACCGCGGCGGCGAGGCCCTGGTCGTCGTCGCGCCATGCATTCGAGGCGAGCGCGAGCAGACGGAGCCGGGCCGGGGCGGTCAGCTGGTTCGGGTCGCCGAGGATCGTCGCGAACGCGGAGAGCCCCTGTTCCCCTCGGACGAGTCGCTGGAGCTGGTCGACGCGGGCCTCGCCGGTGGACGCGCTCGCGAGCGTGAGCGACCCGGCGACGGCCTTCGAAGCGGTGGAGAGGTCGGCCGGGGCGACCCAGGCAGTGCTCTCGAGGGCGTCCAGCGCCTGGCTGAGCCGCGCGGAGTCGGACGGCCACTCGCGCCCGAGGGTGAGCAGGATCGGCCCCGTGGCGGTTGCTGCACGGGCCGAGGTCGCCAGCGTCGCGGTGAGCTCGGACATCGTCGACGACCAGGTCTGCCGGTCGGTGGCGTTCGCCGCTCGACGGAGCATCGACGACATCGACTGGTCGGAGACGAGCACGTGGTCGTCGCCGATCTTCTCGGACGCGGTGATGGTGGTGTCCGCGCCGGCCGAGGTGTTGCCGCTCGAGACGATGGTGGTCTTCGTGCCGGCCCGATCGAGGGCCGGCAGGTCGGCGGAGGACACCGTTCCCTCGGTGGGCCAGGCGATCGAGTCCATCGAGTACGGGAAGTCGAGCAGGGACTCCGTGGTCGGCAGGGTCTCCTGCGCCTCGTCGGCGCCGTCGTCGGTCGTGGTGCCGTCGCTCGAGGCCGCGGTGGGGGCCGGTGACGAGGTCTGCCCCGGTGTGGCCGTCGGAGTCGGCGCCGGGGTCTCGGCGCCCGGGAAGTTCTCGGACTTGACGGACTGGTCGAGGGAGATCGGCGACAGGATGCCGTCGGACCCGGCCTGGCGCAGACCGGTGACGTCGGCGTCGGCGTAGGACAGCGCGAAGGTCTCGTTGCGCAGTGCTTCGAGACGCTGCAGCCAGGTGATCGCGCTCGACGGAGCGTTGTCGCCGAGGATCCGGATCGAGGCGATGATCCTCGGGTCCACCGCCACGGCGACGTTGTGGTCCTCGGCCGCGTCGAGCTGCTGCGTGAGCGTGCCGTCCACCGAGGTCGCCGCGGCCAGCACGGGGGCGGTGAGGACGCCGTCGGTCGACTTCGGCACGGTGATCGGCATGGCGACGGAGACGCTGACCGGGGCCTGTTCGAAGTCCGGGTACCAGGTGATGGCGGAGCGGTCGACGGCGAAGGCGTCGCCCGCCGTGTACTCGGCCGCGATGCGCCGGGCACCGAACGAGGAGTACCCGCCGAGCGCCACGTTGCCGGAGACGATCTCGACCGAGTCGATGGTGATCGAACGGTGCGCTGGGATCGCCGGGATGTCCACGGAGTCCATCGGGGCGCCGAGGTAACCCGTCGTGGTGGTGTCGCTGAGCCAGCTCGCCAGGACGTCGCGCGTGCTCACCGAGCGGAAGATGTCGAACTCCGCGGTACCGGCCGGCAGTGCTGCGTCGGTGTCGTTCGTGACGGTGACCGACAGGGTGAGGTCCTGGTCGCGTTGGACGACGCCACGGTTCGCGGGGGCGATCGAGATGGTCGCCTTGCCCGCATCTGCAGCGGCCGGATCGGCGACGTGGCTCTTGGCCGCGGACACCGTGGCGGCCGAGGCGTGATCGGTGGCGACGGGCGCGACGACCAGGCCGAGCGCGACGAGGGTCGACGCGGCTGCGGCGAGCGTGGTGCGGAGCATCTGCATACGGGGAGCGGGCCACGGGGTCGGTTCGGGCCGAGCACGAGTGTATGAGGCGCGACCATGAACAGGTCCCGTGCGCGCGCGACTCGTGGAGAACTCGGGGCCTCGATCTGGGAGGATGAGCACCGTCATGCAGTCCGTTGCCCAGGCCGTCGAACGACTCGACGCACTCGCCACCACCGAGCCCGTCGACCTCCTCGCTCGGGCCTTCGCCGACGCCGGACACGAACTCGCCCTCGTCGGCGGCCCCGTCCGTGACGCGTTCCTCGGCCGTCCGGTGACCGATCTGGACTTCACCACCGACGCCCGGCCGGACGACATCCTGCGGATCGTCGAACCCATCGCGAGCGCCACCTGGGACGTCGGTCGGCAGTTCGGCACCATCGCCGCACGGGTCGCCGGCGAGCAGGTCGAGATCACCACGTACCGCAGTGACGTCTACGACGGCGAGACCCGCAAGCCCGAGGTCGCGTTCGGCGACACCATCGAGGACGACCTGCTCCGTCGCGACTTCACCGTCAACGCGATGGCCCTGCGACTGCCGGCCCGCGAGCTCGTCGACGTGCACGGCGGGGTCGAGGACCTGCTCGCCGCGCGGCTCCGGACGCCCCAGACCGCGGTCGTCTCGTTCCGCGACGACCCCCTGCGGATGATGCGCGCCGCACGGTTCACCTCCCAGCTCGGCTTCACCGTCGACGACGACGTGCGGGCCGCGATGCAGGAGCTCGTCGCGTCGATCGACATCGTGTCCGCCGAGCGGGTCCGCGACGAGCTGGTCAAGCTGCTCAACACGGACGACCCGGTCCCCGGCCTCCGGCTGCTCGTCGACACCGGGCTCGCCGAGCGGTTCCTGCCCGAGCTGCCCGAGATGCGGCTCGAGGTCGACGAACACCACCACCACAAGGACGTCTACGAGCACTCGCTCACCGTGCTCGAGCAGGCCATCGGGTACGAGGCCGAGCGGCACGCCGGGGATCCCCCGGACACCGTGCTCCGGCTCGCGGCGCTGCTGCACGACATCGGCAAGCCGGCGACGCGCAAGCTCGAGCCCGGCGGCGCCGTGAGCTTCCACCACCACGACCTGGTCGGCTCGAAGATGGCGAAGAAGCGCCTCCGCGCCCTCCGCTTCGACAACGACACCATCGCCGCGGTGTCCCGCCTGATCGAGCTGCACCTGCGCTTCTTCGGGTACACCGAGGGCGCCTGGACCGACTCCGCCGTCCGCCGCTACGTCCGCGACGCCGGACCCCAGCTCGAACGGCTCCACGAGCTCACCCGATCGGACGTCACCACCCGCAACCGCCGCAAGGCCGATCGGCTGGCGTTCGCCTACGACGACCTCGAGGACCGCATCAAGACCCTGTCCGAGCAGGAGGAGCTCGAGTCGATCCGTCCGGACCTGACGGGCGACGACATCATGCGGATCCTCGACATCCCGCCGGGGCGTGCCGTGGGCGAGGCCTACCGGTTCCTGCTCGAGGCCCGGATGGACGAAGGGCCCCTCGGACCGGAGACGGCCGAGGAGCGCCTGCGCGAGTGGTGGAGCGCCCGAGGCGACGCCAGCGCCTGAGACACCAGTGCCTGAGACGCGACCGCCTGACGGGCGGGACTGCTCTCCACAGGCCGGTGGCGCGCCTCCAGGCAGTCCGGTAGGCTACCCAGGTTGCCCCTCGCGCACCTGCGTGGTCTGGGGCACATGCATCAACCCTCCTGCCCCGGGAACCGCCCGGGGCCGCTGAGACCAGAGGAGGTGGGTTCCGCATGCACCAGTACGAACTGATGGCGATCCTCGACCCCGAGATCGATGAGCGCACCGTCGCTCCCAGCCTGGACAAGTTCCTGGCCGTGATCCGCAACGCGGGTGGCACCGTCGACAACGTGGACGTCTGGGGCCGTCGCCGGCTCGCTTACGAGATCGCGAAGAAGTCCGAGGGCATCTACGCCGTCGTCGACTTCACGTCGTCGCCCGAGGCCGCCAAGGAGCTCGACCGTCAGCTCGGTCTCTCCGAGGCCGTGCTCCGCACGAAGGTCCTCCGCGCTGAAGAGGGCATCGCGCAGGTCGCCGCCCAGAAGCAGCGTGACGAGGCCCGTGCGGCCCGCAAGGCCGCCAACGCCTCAGCAACCGCGACCGCGAGCGCCGAGTAACCCGTGGCCGGCGAAACCGTCATCACGGTGGTGGGCAACCTCACCGCGGACCCCGAGCTGCGCTACACGCAGAACGGGCTCGCCGTGGCGAACTTCACCATCGCGTCGACCCCTCGCACGTTCGACCGTCAGGCGAACGAGTGGAAGGACGGCGATGCGCTGTTCCTCCGCGCGAGTGTGTGGCGCGAGTTCGCCGAGCACGTGGCGGGGTCGCTGACGAAGGGCTCGCGCGTCATCGCGCAGGGTCGTCTGCGTCAGCGTTCCTACCAGGACCGTGAGGGCCAGCAGCGCACGAGCATCGAGCTCGAGGTCGACGAGATCGGCCCGTCGCTCCGCTACGCGACCGCACAGATCACCCGCGCAGCGGGTGGCAGTGGCGGCGGTCGTGGCCAGGTCGGCGGCGGCGGCAACGCCCCCGCAGGCAACGGCGGCGGCAACTGGAACAACAACGGTGGCGGTCAGTCGGACGCGCCCTGGTCTCCCCAAGGCGGCCAGCAGGGTGGCGGCAACGCACAGTCGAACGACGTGTGGAGCACCCCCGGTGGCAACTTCGACGACGAGACCCCGTTCTGATCGGAGCACGCAGCGCCGCCTCACAGCGGCAACTGCGAGTTCCGGACTGATCCTCCCGGTTCCGACGGACACACAACTTTTCTTCTAAGGACAAATCACTATGGCTGGAAAGAGCACCGGCGACCGCCGGAAGCCTCGCGGCAAGGGCGGCAAGAACGCTGCTCCCGCGAAGTCGATCAAGGTCGGCGTCATCGACTACAAGGACGTTGCGACCCTTCGCAAGTTCATCTCGGAGCGTGGAAAGATCCGCGCCCGTCGCATCACCGGCGTCTCCGTCCAGGAGCAGCGCCTCATCGCCCGTGCCGTGAAGAACGCCCGTGAGATGGCGCTCCTCCCCTACGCCGGCTCCGGCCGCTGATCGGAGGTCGACACATGTCGAAGCTCATCCTCACCCACGAGGTCTCCGGCCTCGGTTCCGCCGGTGACGTCGTCGACGTCAAGAACGGCTACGCCCGCAACTACCTCATCCCCCAGGGCTTCGCTGTCGCGTGGTCCAAGGGCGGCGAGAAGCAGGTCGAGTCGATCCGTGCCGCGCGTACCGCGCGCGAGCTCGCCACCATCGAAGAGGCACAGGACCTCAAGATGAAGCTCGAGAACGCGACCATCACCCTGTCGGTCAAGGCCGGCAAGGACGGTCGTCTGTTCGGCTCCGTCCGTCCGGGCGACGTCGCTGACGCCGTCCAGGCGCAGGGCGTCGGCTCGCTCGACAAGCGCAAGGTCGAGGTCCCCGCGACCATCAAGACCGTCGGTGACCACGAGGCCACCGTGCGCCTGCGCGAGGACATCACTGCCGTGATCTCGCTCAAGGTCGTCGCTGCCAAGTAGCACTGACGTTCCGCTCCACGACGGGCGGGTCTCCTCCGGGAGGCCCGCCCGTCGTTGCGTTCCGGCAGCGGGCGCGCGGCTTGTCCTACGGCTGTCGCCGAGATGGTCGGGGTCCTGGAGGCGCGGCTCGACTCGGGCTGGCTGGTTACGGTTCAGACAGGGTCGCGCTGGCTGGGAACGGGCCGAGAACTCTCCCCACAGGAGGGGTGCTTGTCAAGTCGTTTTACACAGTGGAAACGTGTCAAATCGCAACCTTCAAGGGGTACTTGAAGCCCACTTTTCCACACACGGTGTGAACCAGAAAAGCCCAGATCAAGCGGTCGAAAGTGTGTTCGTACGGTCTCTTTTCCACAGGCTCGTCCACAGTTCTCCACACAGCGGTTCGGCGTGTTCCGCAGGCTGTCCACAGAGTTATCCACAGGGCCGTTTGTTGGGGATAACTCCGGGGCCGTAGCTTGGCCCAGCGACTCGGGGATGTCGGTCGCCGGGGGTAGGAACAGGGGTGCGGGTTCCGGCCGGTGGGTGCTGTCTCGTCGGTCCAGGTCCGCGTCGTCAACAGAGGAGAGCGTGTGTCGATCGCACATCTTGAGCCCGCACCGCAGGACTACGCGGAGCGCGGCATGGAACGCACCCCGCCGCACGACATGCTCGCGGAGCAGTCGACCATCGGTGGCATGCTCCTGTCGAAGGACGCCGTCGCCGACGTCATCGAGACAGCCCGCGGTGTGGACTTCTACGTCCCCAAGCACGAGGTCATCTTCGACGCGATCCTGTCGCTCTACTCGCACGGTGAGCCCACCGACGTCATCGCCGTCACCGACGAGCTGACCAAGACCGGTCTGCTGTCCCGTGCCGGCGGCGCCGAGTACCTGCACAGTGTCACGAGCATGGTGCCGACCGCCGCGAACGCCGGTTACTACGCCGGCATCGTCGCCGAGAAGGCCGTCCTCCGTCGCCTGGTCGACGCCGGCACCCGCATCGTGCAGATGGGCTACGCGTCGGAGGGTGAGGTCACCGACCTCGTGAACAGCGCGCAGGCCGAGGTCTACAACGTCGCCGGTGGTGTGCAGACGGAGGACTACGTCCCGCTGACCGACGCCATCTCCGCCGCGCTCGACGAGATCGAAGCCGCCAAGGGCCGCGACGGCCAGATGACCGGCGTGCCGACCGGGTTCGCGCAGCTCGACGGCCTGACGAACGGCTTCCACCCCGGACAGCTCATCATCGTCGCCGCCCGCCCCGCCCTGGGGAAGTCGACCCTTGCGCTCGACCTGTGCCGCGCCGCCGCGATCAAGCACGACCAGACCGCCGCGTTCTTCTCGCTCGAGATGGGTCGCGCCGAGATCGCGATGCGTCTGCTCTCCGCCGAGACCAGCGTGCCGCTGCAGAACATGCGCAAGGGCACCGTGGACTCCCGCGACTGGACCACCATCGCCCAGACCCGCGGTCGCATCAACGACGCCCCGTTCTTCATCGACGACTCCCCCAACATGACGCTCGTCGAGATCCGCGCCAAGTGCCGTCGACTCAAGCAGCAGCACAACCTGAAGCTCGTGGTCATCGACTACCTGCAGCTGATGACCTCGGGCAAGAAGGTCGAGAGCCGCCAGCAAGAGGTCTCCGAGTTCTCGCGTGCCCTGAAGCTGATGGCCAAGGAGCTCCAGGTCCCCGTCATCGCCCTGTCGCAGCTGAACCGTGGTCCCGAGCAGCGTGCCGACAAGAAGCCGGCGATCTCCGACCTCCGTGAGTCCGGCTCCATCGAGCAGGACGCCGACATGGTCATCCTGCTGCACCGCGAGTCGGCGTACGAGAAGGACAACCCGCGTCAGGGTGAGGCGGACCTGATCGTGGCGAAGCACCGGAACGGACCGACGGACACCATCACCGTGGCGTTCCACGGGATGTTCTCGCGGTTCGTCGACATGCCGCAGTAGGCGAGGTGTCGGCCGCCAGCTAACTTGTCCAACTGCCACCCAAGGCGTCTGAAATACCGCGATGGACACGTTGTTTGGCAGTCAAGCCGCCTGCCGCGTCCTGCTCGCCGGAGTACTGGCTGGTCTGTGCTCCGCGACCGGCAAGAGATGCTTTCCTCGCATCCAATCGATCCGGGTCGGCCGTCTGGTGTTAACTGAGGCTCGACGAACGCTGGGGGAGTGGATGGGCAAGATCTACGGCTACTACGAGTACGACGACTCACTGACGCCGGGACGGTCAGACGACGGCGGTCTGAGCCAGCTACTTTTCGATAGCGAGGGGAAGCTGTCGGACCATGCGTCATTCCATCCCACGGATCCGGACGAGGACGAGTACAGCTACGGCTCCCCGTCGTCGAACAGGGACTCCGATTCGGAGGCCGACGCACAGGCCGCGGCGCTGCTCATCCTTGCCGTGATCGGCGCAGCGGCCGGCGGGTACGTCCTGATTCGTAAGGCGACGCCGCACGTGCAGCGAATGATCAACGAGCGGACGCTGCCAGCAGTCCGCTCATTCTGGACGAAGGTTCGTGGGCAGGCGAGTGAAGCCAATTCGCCAGATCCGAACAAGGCGAGCGTCATCTCTGTGCAGACACCGCCCGCGAATGAGGACGCAGCAGCGCCCGGAACCGATGTGGCCGTCGCCGATCCGCAGATGAGCCCGGACGAGTGGTACGCCCGCTTCCGGGCGATGTTCGAGGCGCGACAGTTCGCTGACGAGCAATGGAAGCTCCTGTCATCTGTGCGGGTCACCGAGGACGACGCGATCGCGGAGCTCCAGCGGGAAATGGCGCGCAACCGACCGGAGGCAGTCGTTCGGCAGGTGACACTGATGCTCGAGGCAGCGCCGGAGACCGGCGCGGATGCCGAGGCTGAGGCTACGCCAATTGAGATTGAGGGCGACCCCAGGCACCGCCCCTGACCGATCACTGTTCACCACAAACCCAGTTCAGGACGCACCCAAGGCATCTGTCGGTATCAGGTAGACGCACGTTGCCTTCGGGCAGGAACGCGACACGAAGTCTCACGTGAGCCGTCCTCGGCTCGAATGTCATAGTCGGCCGATAGCGTGAGATTGAGTGACCGATCCGCTTTAACCTGCGCCGTGATGGGCGCCTAGGAGACGACAGCACGCCATGGCAGGACGACCCGCGAAGCCGAAACCAACGAAGACGCTGGAGCAGCGGCTGTGGGACGCTGCAGACAAGCTGCGCGGGAACCAGGAGCCGAGCGAGTACAAGCACGTGGTACTCGGGCTCGTGTTCCTGAAGTACATTTCAGACCGCTTCGAGGAGCGCCGTGGGTCGTTGGAGTCGGAGCTCCTCGCCGACGGGATCAAGGCAGAACGGGTTGTCTCCTTTCTCGAGGACCGCGACGAGTACACCAGCCAGAACATCTTCTGGGTGCCCGAGAACGCTCGCTGGGGCTACGTGCAGTCTCGCGCGAAGCTGACGACAGTCGGGCAGGACATCGATACGGCGATGGACCTCATCGAGAAGGAGAACCCGTCAGTTCGAGGCGTGCTCCCGCGGAACTACGGCCGTGATGGTCTCGACAAGCGGCGCCTCGGCGAGCTCGTCGATCTGATCGGTGGCATCGGCTTCACGAGCACCGATGACCACGGAGCTGACGACGTACTCGGGCGGGTCTATGAGTACTTCCTCGGGCAGTTCGCCGGCAAGGAGACGGGTAAGGACGCTGGCGCCTTTTATACGCCCCGGAGTGTAGTAAAGACGCTGGTCGAAATGCTCGAGCCGTACAAGGGGCGTGTCTACGATCCGGCTGCGGGCTCAGGAGGAATGTTCGTACAGTCAGCCGATTTCGTGAAGGCGCATGGTGGCAAGCGCACCGACATCTCGGTCTATGGGCAGGAGTACACGGATACGACGTGGAAACTCGCCAAGATGAACCTCGCACTTCGGGGCATCGAAGCGGATCTGGGCCCGAGATCAGCCGACTCCTTCACGGAGGATCTCCACCCCGATCTCCGTGCAGACTTCATCATCGCGAACCCGCCGTTCAATGTTTCCGATTGGTGGGATGGACAGCTCGCGGATGATCCGCGCTGGAAGTACGGGACACCTCCCCAGGGCAACGCGAACTTCGGTTGGGTGCAGCACTTCATTCATCACCTGAGTACGAAGGGCACGGCAGGCTTCGTGCTCGCGAACGGCTCGCTTTCTTCGAAAAGTGGTGGGGAAGGTGAGATTCGGCGCAAGCTCGTTGAGGCCGACCTTGTGGACTGCATCGTGGCTATGCCGGAAAAGCTCTTCTTCAATACGGGGATCCCGGTTTCCCTCTGGTTCATCAGCAAGGAGCGTCACGGTAACGGGCACCGCGAGCGGCGCGGCGAGGTGTTGTTCGTTGACGCTCGCAAGCTCGGTAGCCTGGAGTCGCGTCGGTTGCGAGTGTTCGATGACGCCGACATCGCGAGGGTCGCCGACACGTATCACTCTTGGCGCAACCGTGACGGCAAATTCGCAGACGTGCCCGGTTTCGCGAAGGCCGCAAAGCTCGACGAGATCGAAAAGCATGACTTCGTGCTGACTCCAGGGCGGTACGTCGGCTCGATTGAACCCGAAGCGGATGATGAGCCGATCGACGAGAGAATCGAGCGCCTCACCACCGAGCTGTTCTCTGAGTTCGATCGCGGGCGCGAACTTGAGGTCGAGATCCGTCAGAGGCTCGGGGGCCTCAAGCCATGACCGATGGATGGACACCTACCAGGCTCGGTGAAGTCGTGAAGATCAAGCACGGCTTTGCTTTTTCGGGCATGGCCGAGAATCCCGATTCGAGCCTCCCCGTCGTAGTCGGCATTGGCAACTTCGACTACGCAGGCGGATTCCGCTTCAATTCGACAACAGTCAAGAGGTACGTCGGAGAGTACCCATCCGAGTTCGTACTAAAACCAGGCGATGTCCTTCTGGCGATGACGTGTCAGACCGCGGGCGGCGAGATTCTCGGCATCCCTGGTACTGTTCCCGATGACGGGCGCACTTACTTGCACAACCAGCGACTCGGCAAGGTAGAGGTTATCGATTCAACGCGAATTGATCTTCGGTACTTTTTTCAGCTGGCCCGCTGGCAGCCGTTCAACCATCACCTGTTTGCGACCGCGTCAGGCAGTAAGATTCTCCACACGTCGCCGGGCAGGATCGAGGACTTTACTGTAGACCTTCCCCCCTTGCCGGAACAACGGGCGATCGCGGCTGCACTTGGAGTCATTGACGACAAAATCGAGTCCGATCGACGTCTCATCGGTCTGATCCCTCAACTGATCCGTTCCCGAGTGGAGAAGTACCTCGCCGGAGGCGCGAACGAGGCGCCCGTCTCGTCACTGGCGAGGTTCGTCAACGGCGGTGCGTACACGAAGGGTGCCACGGGCTTCGGTCGCATGGTGATCCGAATTGCGGAGTTGAACTCCGGTCCAGGCAGTTCGACTGTATACAACGAACTTGACGTCCCGGAGGATAGGACGGCTCGCGCGGGCGACGTACTCATGTCATGGTCTGGATCCCTCGGTGTCTACAGGTGGGCGCGCGACGAGGCGATCATCAACCAGCACATCTTCAAGGTGATCCCGACCGGGTACCCCGCATGGCTCGTTCACGATCGCATTGACGCCGTTATCGATGTGTTCCGGGGCTACGCGGCGGATAAGGCGACAACGATGGGTCACATTAGGCGCGGTGATCTTGATACGACCACAGTCCAGCTTCCGAGAGAGGGGAGTCTTCGAGAACTCGACGCGGCGCTCGGGCCCGTCTGGAATCGGCTGTTGATCGCCGAGCAGGAGGTTCCGCGGCTCGAAGCAGTTCGTGACGCGATCCTTCCCGAGCTGCTCTCCGGCCGTATACGCGTACCCGAAGCGCAGGGACTCAAGGCATGAGGACGCCAGCGCTCACAACTTCCGATCTCCGGGTAATCGAACAAGTTCTCGACATGGGAAGTGGTTACGTTCTCGACTTCAGCAACCGTACGTTCGCCGAGTTCTTCGCAGACCTCGACGTCGACATAGAACCGGAGGTGTCAGGCCTTTCCAAAGCCAAGAGATTGCGCGCGTTTTTTCACTCTGCGTCGACAGCTGAGTGTGCGCGTGTTTTGCACGCTTTGCTGGAGTATCGCGAGCCTCAAGACGGCGATGAGAATCGCGCATCCCTCAATAAGTACCGCGCGATTGTCTCGCGGCTTGAGGGCATCGCCGTACCTCTCAGTGCCGCCCCGAGCGGACCGGACGTACTCACATTGCAGTACGTACGTGAGCTATCGGAGAAGGCTGAGCGACGGCTCGCAGGCTCGGATTTCGAGGGTGCGATTACCGTATCGCGCACACTCATCGAAGCGGTGCTGGAGCAGTTGGAGGTTCGTCTGACTGGTGCGGCTGGCACCTACTCTGGAGATCTGCAGCGGCAGTATAAAGCGGTCGCCAAGATCCTTCGCATCGACGACAAGGACGAGCAGGTAGACGAAGGCTTTAAGCAGATAGCCCGCGGACTGGTTCAGATCGTAAATGGTCTCGCCGCCATCCGGAATATGGCTAGCGACGGGCACGCACGCCACGTACAGCCTCAGGCGCGACACGCGCGCGTCGCAGTGAACTCTGCGAAGACCGTGGCTAGCTTCCTCGTTGAGGTTTATCTCGCGAAGCACAGTCGCACGGCTGCACCTGCTGCAGCGGAAGGCGCGCGATGAGCAATTTCAACGAGAACACCGTCGAGCTTGCCGCGCTTGAGTACTTCGCCGAGCTTGGCTATCACACCATGCATGGTCCGAGCCTCGCTCCTGGAGAAGCTACTGCCGAGCGTGAGACGTACGAGGAAGTCTTTCTGTGGGATCGGCTTCGCGACGCGATCCGTCTCCTGAATCCGGGTCTCGACAACGATTCGGTTGCTGAGACCATCAAGCGCGTACGCCGGGCCGAGTCGCAGAGTGCTATCGACGAGAATTACCGGCTGCACAAGCTCGTCACTGAAGGCGTGCCCGTCGAGCAGCGTGGCTCCGACGGCATAATCCGAACGCGCACGATCACCCTGGTCGACTTCGAGCACCCAGAGCGCAACGACTGGGTCGCGCTCAACCAGTTCACGATTATCGAGAACGGCAAGAACCGCCGCCCCGACGTACTCGTGTTCGTCAACGGGATCCCGCTGGCGCTGTTGGAGCTTAAGAACCCGGCCGCCGAGCACGCGACGCTCAAGTCCGCCTGGAATCAGCTACAGACGTATCGGAAAGACATCCCGTCGGTGTTCTTGGCCAACGCAGTCACGGTCATTTCCGACGGAACCTCTGCGGCGATGAGCAGCTACAGCGGTGCGTTCGAGCACTACGCACCATGGAAGACCATGGACGGCAGGACGGTCATCACCGATCGGCCAGCCCTCGAGGTGCTCATCAAAGGCGTCTTCGACAAGACCCGCTTCCTTGATCTACTCCGCAACTTCGTCGTGTTCAGCCGTGAGACGGTCACCGACAAGGTCACGAAGCAGAAGACTTCTGTTCTTATCAAGCGCGTAGCTAAATACCACCAGTACTGGGCGGTCAACGCTGCGGTCGAGTCGACCATTCAGGCATCGAGTCCGGACGGTGACCGTCGCGGTGGTGTCGTCTGGCACACACAGGGCTCCGGCAAGAGCTTCGAGATGGTGTTCTACGCCGCCAAAGTGATGCGCGACGCACGGATGGCCAACCCGACACTCGTGTTCATCACCGACCGCAACGACCTAGATAACCAGCTCTACGAAGAAGTCTTCGCGCCAGCACACATCCTGCCTGAATCGCCGGTCCAGGCCGAGACCCGCAAGGATCTGCGCACGAGGCTGACCCGCGCATCAGGTGGCATCGTCTTCACAACGATCCAGAAGTTCGCACCGGGCGAGGACGGTGACGCGAACATCGTGCTCACAGATCGACGCAACGTCATCGTGATCGCGGACGAGGCGCATCGCTCGCAGTACGGCTTCAGCGAGTACCTCGACCGCAGTGGACGGCTCAAGGCCGGCCTCGCGAAACACATGCGCGACGCGTTGCCGGGAGCTACGTATCTCGGTTTCACCGGCACGCCGATCGACTCCGCGGACAAGTCGACGCGCTCCGTGTTCGGCGACTACGTCGATATCTACGATCTGACACGTGCTGTCGAGGACGGCGCGACCGTCCGAATCTTCTACGAATCCCGGCTCGCGAAAGTTGATCTGTCCGCCGAGGACTACGCGGCGCTCGATGAGCTGGTCGAGGAAGTCACGGAGCAGGTCGAGGAAGATGCCGCCACTGCCGCCAAGTCGCGCTGGTCACGGCTCGAAGCGATCGTCGGTGCCGACGCTCGTCTCGACATGGTCGCTGCAGACATCGTCGAGCACTGGGAGAAACGGCGCGAGTCCATCCTCGGTAAGGGCATGATCGTCACGATGAGCCGCCGCATCGCGGTGCGCCTCTACGAGAAGATCGTCGCGCTGCGACCGGAGTGGCACTCGGACGATCCCGCCAAGGGCAAGATCAAAGTTGTCATGACCGGCTCGGCGGCAGATCCGGCAGAGTTCCAGCCGCACATCTACTCGAAGGATGTGCGGAGGGATCTCAAGGCGCGGGCGAAGAACGCCGACAACCCGCTTGAGTTGGTCATCGTGCGAGACATGTGGCTGACGGGCTTCGATGCACCGTCGATGCACACGATGTACGTGGATAAGACCATGCAGGGCGCAGGGCTGATGCAGGCCATTGCCCGTGTGAACCGCACGTTCCGGGATAAGCCGGGCGGGCTGATCGTCGACTACATCGGCATCTTCGACAATCTGCAGAGCGCTCTGAGCGAGTATTCGCCGTCAGACCGCGATCAGGCGGGTGTCCCGATCGAGGACATGGTCGACATCATGCTTGAAAAGCACGACGTGGTGCGCGGGCTGCTCCACGGCGTGGAGTATGACGCGTCCCCGGCGCTGTCGCCCTCTCAGCGCCTTGCCGAGTACGCCAAAGTGCTCGACTTCGTGATGGCCGATCCGGATCGAACGAGCCGCTTCAATGATCAGGTGCTGGCGCTGGCGAAGGCATTCGCGCTTGCCGGAGCGCGTGACGAAGCGGCCGACATTCGGAACGACGTCCGCTTGTTCACCGATGTACGCGCGGCGATCCTCAAGATCCAAAACCCCGACTCCGGCCGTGGCGGAAGTGGAAGTGTCGAGATCGACACCGCCCTCGGACAGCTCCTGAACGAGGCCGTGTCGGCGAACCAGGTGATCGACGTCTACCAGCTGGCAGGTGTCGAGACCCCTGAGCTATCGCTGCTGTCCGAGGAGTTCCTCGACTCGCTCGCAGAAAAGGAGAAACCCAACCTCCAGATGGGACTGCTCCGCCGACTTCTCAACGACCAGATCCGGACCGTTCAGCGGACGAACGTAGTGCAGGCACGGAAGTTCTCTGAGCAGCTCGAAGAGGCCATCAACCGCTACACGAACCGGTCGCTGACTACGGCAGAGATCATCGCGGAGCTGGTGAAGCTCGCCAAGACGATGCGGGCGGAGGACGCGCGGCACAAGTCGCTTGGGCTTCGCGAGGATGAGGCTGCGTTCTATGACGCTGTGCGACTGAACGATGCCGCTGTGCTCGAGCTTGGAGATGACACGCTCAAGAAGATCGCGCAGGAACTCGTCGTTGCAGTTCGGACTTCGGCAACCATCGACTGGAATCTGAAAGACTCGGTCCGCGCTGCGATGCGCACGAAGGTGCGGCGCCTTCTTGCTAGGTACGAGTATCCGCCGGACGCAGAGGCGAAGGCGATCGAGCTGGTGCTCGAGCAAGCCGAAGTGCTGGCGGGCAGCCAGGTGCAGTAATGGACTATCGTCGCGCGGAAGTTCACAGGAATCGGCCCAGGAGTGCCGGCATCCATAAACCGTCCGGGCGCTTCGGCATGGAACCAACGAGCGGTCGACGCTCGTTGGATTCGTAGCTCGCTTCGCGTTCAGATCGGACATGCGCATCATCTAGGTACAGCTGGGTCCGAGCAGATCAGGTCAACCGCGGTGAGAGCTCGGCCGAGGGGTCCAGTCGTAGGTGTCGGGTGCGAGGATCGCGACGCTGCGAGGCGAGCGGTTCCTTACGAGGATGACGCTGCGCACCTCCCACGCCTCGGCATCGGCGGTGTGGGGTGCACAAGCGCACTGCCGCGAGTGCCTCATCACCGTAGCCGCTCACAGAATCCGTTGGAACTGGACCGCAGCGACCTGCATCGACCAGCGCACCAACATGACCGTCACCTGCGAGACCTGCACCATGTTCGAACAGCGGCCTGACCACAACGCGCCAGCTGCGGCGAGGGCGCGCAGCTAGTTCACGGCGTTGTAGAGCGCTTGCAGTAGTGCGGGATCGTCGTTCGGGTCGTTCCACTTCACCACCGCGATCGACTCGGCTGACTCATCTCCGAGACGCTGCGAAAAGGGGTGCGGTGTCACGACAACTCCTGGGAGGGCGCCGGGTGAACGGGCGCCGAGGTGACGAAACCAGTTTGCGAAGGCAGAGGCAGAGCTCAGTCGCTTGATGATGACTGCTACCCGCTGATCGCCGATCTCCACGATGGCGTCCGCGGGGCCAGCGTCGGGCGGGTTCCGGAAAACCCGGAGGTTGTCGTGGGCCCAAGACAGCGCGATGAGGGTCTTCGTGACCGAATTCTCGTATACCACCGCCTCCGCTACTGACGATGCGGCCTTGGTACCACGATTCGCCTGCACGTAAGAATCTAGAGCGGCGAGGGCCGACTCGTTCGCCACTTCGGCTGAGGCCGCTTTTGTCTCACTATTGAACGATTGCGCCGACTCAGCGGGCACCCGAGGCTCAACTCGCGCTGCGAGCATGTCGATCATTCCGGCGCAAGCCGCTTGTTGCACCTCGGCAGTGGCCGTATCGGCCAAACGTGCGAGCGTGGCAACTGTCACGCTTTCGGGCAGTGCGTTGTCGCCCGAGCGTGAAGGAACGGCGCGCTCAGATGCCCACTCGAACATCACCCACCATGAGTCCGCCGCAGAGGTCGTCTCCTGCAGCGAGAGGGACTCGCTTGCTGCCCGCCGGTTGAGGATGATGCCTGTAAGAGCGACGCCGGCAGCAATCACCGCTGCGGTCGCGGCGGCGCCTGGGCTCTTCGCAAAATCACGGAGCCACGAGCCTAAGTTAGCTAGGTTTGCGGTGGCTAGCGTCAGCGCGAGATATGCTCCGACGGCTCCGCCGACGAGGCCAGCTACCACTACCCAGGCTGCTGTCTGACGCCGGCGCCGTCTCTCACTACTCACACGCTGATTCTTGCTCATTCTGCAGTGGCCTGAGACTTCAACCTTGGCGTTTGGCCTTGATACGACGTCGGTGGAGACGCTGCAGGCTCCGTTGATTTCTGACAGGTGAGGACACCGGCTCCTGCTGGAAAGCTCTGCGCCTTCGCAAAGGCGTATTCGGAGGATCTCCGCGGTGAATGTGATCGCGGTCGCCTGGAAGGGTGAGCCGTCAGGGGCCTACGATGAGGCATGGCTGGTACTAACGAGACACGCGGCACGCAGCGGCCAGGTCTTCGTGCATACGAAGACTCCCTCTCGCTGGCCGTTCCTGAACTCGTCGACGCGCTTCGCGCCCTGCTCGGTGCGCGGCTTGTGGCCTTCATCGGATCTACGAACTCCACGAGCGTCGTCTCTGGATGGACCGACGGTTCTGCCTCGCCTCCGGCAACAGAGGTCGACCGGCTCAGGCTGTTGTACAGGATCGCGGCCATGCTCAACGAGCGCTACTCGCCTACCACGATTCAGACTTGGTTTTGCGGCCACAATCCGGCTCTCGGTGATGCTGCGCCAGCCCGGTTACTCCGGGAAAAGCAGCCGGCGCTGGTCAGGGAAGACCTTCGCCTGCGAAGGCTAAAGGGTCGACGCGCGCCGGTAGGCCGGGAGTTGGACGGAGTCGGCGGTGCGCCTGCGAGCCCATGGGCGTGTCGGTCTAGTTGCGTTGGCGCCGAAGGCCGGGCGAGAGCCTCGGGCGCACGTCAATCTCGAGCGCCTCGACATTAAGGATGCCGACGCTGTGGGCGGTGCGGTTCCGATCGAGGATCACACTTCGGACAGTGGTTGTCGAGTGCCCGAGAGGTCGAAGCAGCAGGTTGGTGTCGAGGTAGCGGTGGTAGTGCCCGGACAGGACTAGCTTCGGTTGGACCTGGACGACGCCGCGGTGGAACATCGCCTGGCCGGCTGCAGCGTACGCGATGCCGTCGCGCGTCCAAAACCGCCGTTGCCGTGTGACATGTCGCTTAAGGGCTCTGCTGAACGGTGCGTCGTGGCCGAGGAGCACGTCGACCGGGTCCGAGCCGAGTGCTTCGAGATCCTCCTCGGTGATTTGCTCTTCGGGGTGCCACGCCGCGACGTGACCGGAGACGGTCTGGTTTCGACGGCCGCGGCTGATGCTGTTCGCGCCGCCGAGGCTCGCAACTACAGTCCCAGCCGCGGTAGCTCCTCGCCAGCCACGTGGGAGCCAGATGATCCGCCGTGAGAGTCGCCGGTATCCCCATTCGTCGAGCGGGTAGCGACGGTGCAGCGTTGGGTAGCCCTCGTGGTTCCCGCCCGTGACGTACATGAACGCGTTGCGGGAAGTGAGCTGCTTCGTGAGGAGCCTGAGCCGTTCGCGTTCGAGCGGACTGCCGCTCGAGAGGAAACCGAAGTCGCCGAGGACGTGGATCTGACGGATGCCAACGCGGGCAAGATTCCGGACCGCGAGCCCTCTCCATTGCAAGTCAGCGTGCGGATCCCCGAGCAGACCGATGCGCTCGTCGACGAGCGCGTGCTGGTCAACCATCGGACCGGTGCGCGTCGCGGATGTGGCGGAGGCCCGCGGAAAGCGCCTCATCTTCGGACCGCCTACCATTCAGCAGATCGCGGATGAGTTCCACGAGAACTTGATCCCGAAGCTCCAGGTTGTTATCGAGACCCGAAGCGCCGACCGCCTGTCGGAGCGCCTGCTCGCACCGCATCGCACCGGAAACGCGAGCTGTCGCCTCGGACCGCAAGATGTCGCCGCGGTCGACTGCTTCCTGCAGGTCAACACCCCACGGCGCTGTCTCCACCTGGTAACCGGGATCAGAAGGCACATCGGGATCGACAAGGCAGGCACCGACGTCTGTCAGCACCGTGACGAACGCCACGGCCTCATCACCGCTCATCCGTCCCTCGGCAACCCATCGAGCGAGCTGCCGCGCGTACGGGTCGACGACAGTGATCCCCTCCGCGCCAAGGGCAGCGTCCGCCAGCGCGGCAGCTCGTGTTACCGACGGCCTGTCAGCGGTTCCAGGACGGTTGTGGTCGATGAATTCGGATGCGTAGTCCATCGCTTCGGAGGGCCGTAGTTCGCCAGACCGGATCACCCGCAGCAGAACGTTAAGCAACGGATCCGAGACTCGCTCTAGCAAGTGCTGACGAACGTCATCTCTTCCACAGACGTGTGCTTCATGACCCGACGAGTTGTCGGCAGGCTGTTCCGTCATCTTGGGCTCCTTTTCTCGTGGGGAGCCTCCTTCGGCCGCACCTCGCGATGCAAGATGAGCCTCTTGTTGGGATTCCTCAATCGATGAAGTGCGTTCCGATCCACCTGGTCACCGCACGCTGGCCGCTTCATTCGAGTCGAAAGGAACCGGCAGCACGAGCGAGACGCACCACGTCTTCCGTTCGGCCAAGCCGCAGTGCCGTGGCGGGGGTGACGCCGTCGAGCTCTTCCGCCGGTGCGTTTAGCCATACCGCGTCACCCCATGGGTCGACCTGTCCCGGATCGAGCTCAGCGAGCACGTCGCGCAGCCGGGGCAGGGGCAGGGGGTCCTGCCCGAACTGGAAGGCAGGAAAAAGCGGGCAGTCGTCCGAAGAGATCACCCTGAGTACGTCACCGATCCGTAGCAGCGCATCAAGCGTGTCGCTGCTCACGTGGAGCCTTTCGAGTAGGGCAGCAGTGTCGTAAAACGGCCCCACCCGTTCGTCCAGGGTGGCGGCGCCGTCTCCTCGGCCTACATGAGCCTGGTCGATGTGCTCGAGGGCGCTCTGATCTGCATCTGGTGGGACCAGGGATCCGAAGGCGAGTTCCTGTTCCTCGAGCCGCACCGCCACGTCGCGGATCTCCTTCAGGCGCGCGAGGCGAGCTGCCTTGTTGCAACCCGGTTCAGTGCTCGCCACGGCTGTTCTCAGCATTGGCTGCGGTCCTCGTTGGGTTCAACGACGCCGTCCTTCGGTCTGGCTTAACGCCCGGTTGCGCTCGAGTGCTCCGGCTCGGCATGGGCGGTTCGCTGACGGGTACTTGTCGGTTTCTCCTCGTATACGTGGAGAAGTGACAACATTGGGAGTACTCGACGGTCCGGCCCGTCGGGGATCGAAGGGTGCTGAGTACGATGGTTCGTGAGCATGGCGAACAGCGGTCCACGTTGACCGCGCTGTGCGCGACTGGCAGGTCGCACACCATGCTCCTCAAGCTGACACCGTGCATGCCCTGTCCGAGCGAGACTCGCGTCGGATCATTCCACGTGCCCACGCGCCGTGCAAGAGCCGTTCCGGCGCCCGCACTGGATGCTGGAGCGCAGCCGTGAGTAGATCGACCCCTAGCCGCCGGATGGGCCGTCCCCCGAAGCTTGTGAAGGATCAAGCGAGGGCGGATGCCCTTCTCGACGCAATGCGGACCGCGGAGCGAGTGCTCCGCGAGACGACCGAGGAGCGCGTCCGGCTCGCGTTGGAGGCGTACGACGAGGGCCTCACGCTGGATGCCATCGGGGAGGCATTGGGTGTGAGCAACGTGGCGGTCGGGCGATGGGTTCGGGCTGCGAAGGATCAGGGCACGTCGCACCATCGTTGAACCTCCTGCGGGTTGTTTTGTGACCTAGGGTCAGATTAGTGTGCCGCCATGAACACACCGTTGTCCACCACTTGCGTCGGGCCGCACAGACGGTGGCGTCGCGATAGAGGCGATCGCCCGATCGGCGCCACTCGCCTCGAAGGCGAAACCGCATGAGCGTTCGGACGCTCAACGCTGGTCGTCCCGACAACCAGGACCGCCCCGGGCGGCCAGCGCGGGTGCGGATCCCTAGTGTCCCTCCAGCCTGGGCTGGAGACCTCGGAGATGCGCTCCTGCGCGATAGCCAACGACTGGCTCATCGGGGCCGAACCCGCACCAGCGAGTGGGACATCGATCCCCTTGCAATGCTGAACTCCTGGGCGGCGAACCCCCGGCCCCGGACGGAGCGGGTCGAAGGTTTGATCCGGGGCTTGCGGGTGAGAGTTCACCGGCCGTGGTCGACCTACCGCTTGAAGCCCGCGATGCCTTCTGCCGGCGTCATCGCCGGGTACTCGACGGACGGGCGCACAGTCCGCAGCGTTCAGGTGGGCGATCTGACGGCGGAGCTGCTCCTCACCGCCCATCCAATGCGGGAGTTCTCCCGCCGGCTCACGCAGAACCATAAGCCTGTTGCCGTGTGGACGCACACCACCGGTTCGCTTGTCGGCGCGGAGTCCCACCTGGAACGGGACTTCATCACTCTCGCCGACTTCCATCCGGCGGTGCGCTACATCGGGGGTCAGCCATTCACGTTGGCGTTTGAGCGCGGGGCGCCTTGCAGGCTGCACACCCCGGACCTGGTTCTCCTTGGTGACGGGCTGCCGCCGCTGGTTGTGGACGTGAAGAACCCCGAGCAGGCGGCGACGCGGAAGTGGAGGGCTCGCGCGGCCCTCATCCGGGATGTCCTCGCCGAAGCCGGTATCGGCTACGAGGTCTGGACGGGGATGCCGCGACTGGTGCAGGCGAACCTCGAGAACTTCACCGAAGCGCGGGTCACTGAACCGTCTTACCGGCGCTGGGCGCCGGTCGCGGCAGTGCTGTGCTCGCGGCCTTTGCCGGTTGTCGAACTTGTGACACGCATCGCCGCCCAGGGGTACGACCCTGGGTACGCGATGATGCTGATCCGTCGGATGCTTTGGCGCCGGGACCTGCGCACCGACATGCGGTTGCCGTTCCGGTCGACGTCAATCGTGTGGACGGTGAGCCCGTGACGAAGGACTCGGAATGGGTCGCGAGGCTGCGGGTAGGCATGCCTGTTGTGTTCGAGGGTGAACAGGTTTTTGTGCAGTCATGGTCGGACGGATGGGTGCAGTTCGTCGACGCGGCTAACCGAACGGTGACACCTCGACCGCTGCGTGCGGTCGTTAAGGCGATAGCTAGCCCAGAGAATCCGCCGCCGGCGTCCATGCTGCTGCATGACCTCTCTGACCGGCTTAGCGACCACGCGGTCGGCAAACTCAGCGACCACCGCGAGCTCATCCGTTACGTCGACACCGGTATCGCCCCCTGGCAGGGGAGCGATGACAAGTCATCACGAGACGTCGACCCGGACGTCATCCACAACGAACGTAAACGGATTGCGGCGATCGCGAGACGCATCGCCGAGCACGAAGGGGTCTCCTACGAGACGGCCCGTAAACGCGTCAGCCGTGCTATCCAGCGAGAATCGGCGGGCCCCTCGGCGACGGTCGACGGCCGGTACACGCGAGAGCGTCGGGCAAACCGCAACGCTGACATCCCGGTCCTCGTGGAGGAGTTCCTCCAAGATCGCGTATTCGATCCGGCGCTGCACACGCAGACGCAGTACCTCGAGTTCCGCCTCTGGCTGCTGAACAAAGCTCCCGACATCACGAAGCCGCCGTCGGAGCGCACGTTTTACCGTCTCGTCGACCGTGTACACAAGCGGATGCCGCACCTGAAGCTGAAGTCGAAGACAAAGCACGGCACCGAACAAGCACCCAAGCAATCCTTCGCCCCGCGTCACTTGGAACGGCCCGGATCGCTCTGGCAGATCGACGCCACCACCTCAAACGTCATGCTGTGGGATCCAAAGGACCGAAGCGGGAAGACCCGCACCTACCGGGTCGAGATGGTGAAGATCATCGACTCCGCAACCCGGTTGATCGTCGGCCGATCGATCAGCGAGCACTCCTCCGGCGTCGGAGTCGTCCTCGCCCTCGCCGACGCGTTCGCCTCGATGGTCGACGACCGTGAGACGGTCACGGTCGACGGACGCGTCTTTCCGCGACCCTTCGTCGGGATGCCGCGCGCTCTGACTCGTTTTCCGATCCCGCCTCGCCGTCTGATCACCGACAACGGCAGGGATTTCCTTTCCAACTTCCACGTCAATCAGCTGGCTCGGCAGGGGTGTGAGGTCGAGTTCGCTCGTATTCGCGACCCGCGCGCCAAGGCGTTCATCGAGCGGAGCTTCCTGAGCTACAAGACCGAATTCGAGGAACTCTTCGCCGGCTACGTCGGCGGCTCGATCGACGAACGCGGCCTCACAACTGAGGCGCTGCTTACCTGGGATCAGCTTTGGGAACGCGACCAGCAGTGGACGGACCTCTACAACTTCCGCGAACATCGGGGCCTCCGTGCTGAGCTCGGACGACGCATCAGCCCCTACCAGCGATGGGCGGAACTCGTCGGCGAGACCGGGTACGTCGAGATGCCCAAGTGGGAGAACGAGTGGCTCCGCTTCCTTCCGACGTTCCGGGCCAAGCTTCGGAAGTACGGCATCACCCGTCGTTACGAGGTCTTCAACGCGCCCATCATCGAGACCCTGCTGCGCACCCCCGGTGCTTCCCGAGACGGCTACTGGACGTTCCACTACAACCCGTCCGACCTGCGCCAGGTGTACTGCTTCGACCCTGAAGGGGCCGCGTGGGAAGTGCCTTGGGTGCTCCGCACAGAGGACACGCCCCGGTTCTCGGACCACTCCCTCACAGTTCTCGGCGGGCAGGTCGGCGATCTCACGTTGCGACGGACGGAATACCAGGACCGGATGCTGCAGCTGCTGATTCAGTGGCGCGCCGACGACGCCCTGATCCGCGGAAGCCGGTCGGAGCTCTCCAGGACCGAAGAGATGAACGCGGTCGCCTACGAGCGGTTGCGAGCGCTCGATTCCGGCACGGTGATCCCGAGCGACATGGACTACGACCTCGAGACGATCCTCGACGAGGCCGACGGCGACATCGACGAAGATCTCGATGATCTCGACGACCTGTTTGGACGATTCGCATGACGCTCATGCATCAGGGCGTCCTCCCGACGTCGGTCAGGCGGCTATTTGGCGAGGACCCCAATCCAGAGCAGAGCTGGGGGTTGATGGCCGAACAAGACCGTTCCTTCGTTCTCGGTGTTGCCGGCGCAGATGTTCCCGATCCTGGACTGTTGCAGGTCGGTGCGGGGCCTGACGAGCGACGGCGCTGCCGGGCCGCGCTCGAAGATTGGCATCACTCCTGGCCGTACCTGCGCACCCGCCAGACTGCGGGAGCCGAGATGCAGTACCGCACCGTCCGAAGCCCGCAGCCTCGCCGCACCGCCGACCTGATTCCGATCACGCTCATCACTGGTCCGCCCGGGACTGGGAAGACGAAGCTCCTTCGTCGTATCGCGGCAGAGACGATGTGCCAAGCGGCCTGGGATGCCCGCATCGGCATCAGCGCGCCACTTCTCGACGGCGGCCTGTTCACCGCACCCCGCAGAGACGTCGTCGTGGTGGATCTGCCAAAGAAGCAGGCAGAGCAGCAGCTGTTCGCGCTGCTGTGCCAGCAGGTGGGAGCGCCGTACGACAAAGACGCTCGTGCAGCGTTTGGTCGCGCGGTCGAACGTCACCGCATTCGGTGGGTGTTCGTCGACGAGATCCAGTTCATCAACTTCGACGGCCAAACCGGCAAGTACGTCCACGACGGGTTTAAATCCCTGCAGAACATGGGCGTCAGAGTCGTCCTCGCCGGCCACGACATGCGGCAGCAACTCGCCGCACAACGCAGCGGCGCCCGAGAAGCCGCACGGGTCCAGTCCGAAGCACGCTGGATGCTCATCGAGCTCGAGCCCTACCGGCGCAGCACCAAGGCCGAGATCACCGAATGGAGAAAGCTACTCGAACGCATCGAGCAGCGGATCCGACTCAGCGGACACGAGCCGGGAGAAGCCGTGCTCAGCGACAAGTTCGAGGAGTACATCTGGGTCGCAACGCTCGGGTACATGAGCCACGTCTCGACGCTCGTGTCCGGCGCGGTGAACGTCGCGGCCGCAACCGCTGACCAGCGCATCACCCGGAAGATCCTCGACATAGTCGCCGTGGAGAAGCGAGCGCAGGACGGCCGTGCCCAACGCCTACAGCTGTGGGACGCCGGCCGGTTCTCGTTCCGGCAGAGCTGGCGTTGACGTGAGGGGGTCGAACCCGGGGCCGCGCGCGTCGGACCGTGCCGACACGGTCCCGTTCGGGTTCCGTACGACCGTCGTGCCCGGCGAGTACCTGCCGAGCTTGCTGCTGCGTATGGCTGCCTACGTCGGCGAGCCCCCGGTAGCGATCAGCCGTTGGTGCGGTCTCGGTGCACTCCGGTCAGCGGAACGGCGTCGGCTCGACATGATCCTCCCGGCCGAGGTCGCAAGGTCCATCGCAGCCGCCGTCGGCTGCCGAACCAGTGAATTGCTGGACGGGATGATGCGATCGTTTGTAAACGACGCGCTCGCTCCGGGCGTTGATGGTCTCCCCGCGCACGCGAAGAACTGGACTCGAGGCTCCGGGACCCGGTACTGCCCACAGTGCCTCGCCGCCCGCCCAGCCGTCTTCCTGGCGCACTGGCGCTTGTGGTGGTCGTTCCTCTGCGAGACGCACCTTGTGCCGCTGCACGACACCTGCCCTGCCTGCGGGCAGGGGATTCCAGAACCCGCGCTCATGGAAGCACACCCTGTCGACCCCTCGAGCTGCCGTGCACGCATCAACGACAGCAGCCGCTGCGGTCACGACTTACGGGCCACCTGGCACGAAGCACCGTTCGACAACTCTGCTCCCGTCGTCCGCGCACAAGCCGCGATTTCGTCGGCTTGGAAACGCGACCGCGAGACGCTGGACGTCTTCATCCCAGATGTGCAGCACCTCTTCCTCACGCTGCGCGGCGTCGGAATCGCGCTCCTCGCCGCGGACGACATCCCCCTCATCGCAGAGCTCGCCGAGCTCGACCCCTCGCAGCTACACGGTCTCTTCGACGAGACCGCACGAGTCGGAACCGCGCCTCCGAAGAACGCGTTGGCGATGGGGGCACTCATGGCCGCCGCGTTCACGCTCATGTTCGCTCCGGAGGAGAAGATCCGGCACCTCATCCGGCGAATCACGTTCGCGCGGCCCTCCGAGCAAGGGCAGACCGAACGCGGCCCCGGCAGCGCCACGACCCTCCTCGGCTCCTGGCCGGGCGTCGGACCGCGCTTCCGTGGCCGCGTCCTCCGAGCCATCGATCAGGACCTGCCCGCGATGCAACGTCTCGTGACCGGTAGCGCGGTGCGAGCAGAGTTCGACGAACCAGCAGTCGCCGCCTACGTCGACTTGCTGATGCCGCGCGACTCCCTACGCAACCCAGAGTGGACCGCGGACCACATCCCACCACTGCTCTGGACGAACTGGGCGGTGCCGCTGAGCGTGGCAGGTGGCGCCGACCCCGAAACCCTCCAACGATCACTCTCGCTCGGACTTACCGCTGCTCTCGCCGGCACCCACCGAGACGCACCCGAACCGGAGGTGATCGCCGGCATCGGGCGACGACTCCG
Source organism: Curtobacterium sp. ME12 (assembly GCF_903970855.1). NCBI lineage: Bacteria > Bacillati > Actinomycetota > Actinomycetes > Micrococcales > Microbacteriaceae > Curtobacterium > Curtobacterium sp. ME12. The sequence continues at coordinate 211,082 of NZ_CAJCKD010000002.1, read as the reverse complement.
ACCAGCCATGCTCGGCACATCGGCTCAGACGACCGCGATCCTGCGCCAACTCGGCGAACTCGCCCGCTACCTCGCAGCGTCCACACCGCACATCAACTACTCGACCCGGCGCCGACACCTGCCGTGGTGGCAACTCCTCGACCAGACGCACTGGGACATGATCTGCGCCAGCGTCAGCACCTTCAATGGCGGCCCCCGACGGCTCCGCAACGCACGCCGATACCTCTACCTCCGAGCCACAGCACAACCCATCAGCGCCCTCCCCGCCCCTTGGGCGGTCGTCGCGAACGGACGAGATGCTGCGGAGTACACCGAATTCCAGATCCGCATGACCGCACAACTCCAACTCGCCCTCGACGCATACCTGGAGGCCTGGCTAGCGGTCACGATCGACGCCGTGAACGCATACGACCGAGGCAAAGGCACATGCCCCGCCGCTGTCTGGGAACCCCCGCGCTGGGCCGGTCGAGAGGCAGTGCATCTCGGCCCCGAGATCGACGACCTCGACGTGCCGGCACTCCACGAGCTCGTCGGCGCCGGCGTCGCGACTGTCAGAGCCCTCGCCGCAGCAGTGCACCGCACTCCGCAGCACGTCCGCTGGGCGCTCCGAAGGCACCCGGTCCCGTCCGATCAGCCGGTCTTCCCTATCGACTGGAGCCCGCATCTACGCGAGGTCTCGTGGCGGCCGTACCTCCCGGTCAAGTGGATGACACAGCGAGCTGAGTGCGACTTCGACCGGGACGTAACCGTGCTGGTGCCATACGGATGGCACGGCGCACGCGTACGCAGCGGAGTGCGCGGCAACGAGTACGTCGACTGGCATTGACAGCAAAGTCTTTTGGCGCAGGCCGATCAATCGCGAAGGAGAACATCGATGGCAGGACATGCCGTTCAGCAGCGAGCCGCATGTCGGCTACGTGCCTACCGCGACGATCAGTACCCGAAGTTGACCGGGGACGCGGTCACCGTCCGTAGCGCGCGGTAGACACCCGATGCGGGGCTGGGGACGAGTGAGAGGGGCGGGACAGCGCTCGACAGGGCGATTTCGGCGGCTTCGATGAAGATGGCGTAGTTCTTGCCTCCTGTCTGCGCACTTGCGAACGCAATGCCGTCAAGCTGCGTATCAGGGACCCACCTGAACCACTCAGTGAGAATCTGCGTCGGCGCGTACTCGCTGTGCTGACGGCCGTCCGGGACAATCGGCTGGGCAACCGCTGCGGCGAACTCTCGGAGGAATCTGAGACGACGATAAGTGTCCCGCGCGCTCGGATCGAAAGCCGATGGAGAAGTTAACGGGGCACCGGTGAGATCGAGGATCCGAAGGGGCCGGCTCGGCTTCCAGGCTGCGACTTGTGCGTACTCCTGCACATCGTGCGCTGCGATCTCGGCAACCGCGGTGTCAACGTCGGCGGACCCGTAGAAGGCAGGAATGCCGGCTGGGGACATACGACCGGCGGAAGCGATCGCTGCGGGAGGAGCCCCTAGGTCCGCGGCGCTGACGAAGGGACGCTGCGGGTCCCTCAGTAGACGACCGCGATAGATGAGACTGTCCATGGTTGCCACCAAGTGATGCGGTCCGTCGACATAGCCGAGCAGCTCCTCAAGGAACGGTTGGATGGTTGACAAGGGGGATCGACTCGCGGGTCCGCCGGTAACGATGAAACGACTGCCGTGCTGGGCGATCCGCTCGAAGCGATCCCACTGAAGACGCAGCGGAAGGCTACTCATCCAGGGATCCCAAACGCTGACTTCCGTGTCCGGGATTGCGTCCGTGATGATCCCGAGGACAGACTCCTCGACTTCGTCACCGAAGACCCCACTCCCCACGTCGTAGACGGCAGTAGCGGTGTCTTCGAGCTCGACCGTCGTGTTGTCAAAGCTTGGCGATTCGGAGTACCGGCCATAGAACAGCCAGAACGTTGGCATGAAGATCTCCATGACCTTGGCCAGATCGATGGCGAACCGTTCACCGTCAGACGTACGGCCGCAGAGCGAGCACTCTTCGCGATCCGGCGCTCCGACTGCCTCTCGAAGAAACGGTTCGAGGAGGTGCCCGACACAGATGGTTTGGTCGACGTCCTCCCACCCGCGGTCCCAAACGGTCTGCTGGTGGTCCTTCGCGGCGCCCATCCCGCTATTCTGCGCCACGAGCAACACCTGCCCCATCCGAGACGCCGGCGCGTCTCCGCTGGTCGGAGGTCTGTCGAGATTTCTGAGGGATACTTGAAGCCACGTCTACAGCAGGAGGCAGCGTTGCGGTTGATTCGTTTTACGGTCGAGAATCACGCACGCCTGGCGGACGTCGGATTAGAGATTCGATCGCACCTTGTCCTGGTCGGCTCGAACGACGTAGGCAAGTCGTCACTTCTGAGATGCATGGATCTCCTACTCGGCGCGAGCGCGGCGGCGCTTTACGCGCGCGTGAGTGCCGACGATCTGCGCGACAGGAGCCAACCGCTCGTGCTCGAGGCGGAACTCGACGAGCTCTCCCCTACCGAAAGAGCTTGGTTCGTTGACGAGCCGCATGTGGAGCCCGAACGCGGAACGAGAACGGTCACGGTGCGGATGGAAGTGCTGGTGGATGACGGGGGGACGGTACAAATTCGTAGATTCAGCCCGCACGGCCCCGGTCTGCGTCAGCTGAGCCGCGACCAGATAGCTGCCCTGGGCTTCAAGCTCGTAACCGCGACGCAGAGCGCTGCCCGAGACTTCAGGGACGAGAAGAACGCTGCGCTTGATGACATCCTCGGCGCGATCGATTTAGGAGGAGAGCGTGAGGCCTTTCAAGCGGCCGCGGAAGGGCTGCAACGTCAGCTCGGAGCGTCAGCTGTGCTCCGAGACCTGCGCGGACAGCTCGCGGGACAGCTGACACGAGCTGTTCCCCGAGTTGTCGGCGTCGATGACCTATCTTTTGTGGCTGGCAGCATCGCATCCGAAGACTTGCTTGCGGATGTGCGACTGCAGCTCGCCCGCGATGGCGAGCCGCGCCCACTCGCTGAGCAGTCGGACGGCGCGCGTGCTCTGTTCGCGATTGCGCTGTATGACCTCGTAAGCGCAGCGGCGAACGTCGTGGCGATCGACGAGCCAGAAATTCATTTGCACCCCTCCAGCCAGCGATCCCTCGCCCGTCTGCTTCGCGAGGGCCCGAACCAGAAGATTCTGGCCACGCACTCACCCGACGTCGTAAGCGCCTTTTCCCCGGACGACATTGCCGTCGTGCGGGCCGGCGGCACGATCAGGCAACCAACTAGGGGCTTCCTCGACGGAGAGGGCAAGCTCACGGCGCGGTGGTGGGTACAAGGCAAGCTGGAACCGCTAACTGCAGCGGCGGTCTTCCTGGTCGAGGGACCCTCGGACCGGATCATTCTCGACCGGGTAGCCGAGCTGACGGGGCGTGACCTCGACCGCGCGGGCGTCAGCGTCGTCGAGGTCGACGGCTCCCGCAACATGGCACCCGCGCGGAAGCTGTTCGGACCGGCTGGCTTCGATGTCCCTCTTAAGATCTTGATCGACGAGGACGCGATCGAGGAAACGGCTAGAACTATCGGGGTTGAGCCGGAGGAGCTACCCATCCACGGCGTTACGGTCTCCACCCCGGACCTCGAGGCCGAATACGTTAAGGCGATCGGAGCTAGAACTCTTTGGGGACGTTTGAAGGAGTCAGGCGAGTTCACCGCAAATCAACTCGCCCAGGTCCCCGGTGGCCGAGATGGCGCTCCCACGGATAAGGCCGTCGCCGATTTCTGCGGCACCAACCGATACAAGGTACTAGCCGCACTGGTAGTGGCGAGCACTCTGACAAGTGATGAGGCCGCCAAGATCGTATCGATCAACGAGGTGCTCGCGGGCGCAAATGGCCTTGGTTGAGCGTTTCGAGCCGTCTGCACAGCAACGGGAAATTAGGGACGCGCTGGAGCAGAGTCTGATAATTATCGCACCGGCGGGCTGCGGAAAGACGGAAGCACTAGCGCTTCGAGTTGCGGGGCTCATTGAACGAGAGGTCGTGCGACCTCCTCAACGCATACTTCTCGCGACCTTCACCAACAGGTCGCGAGAGAATATCGCGGAACGTGTCGCCCATCACGTATCGCCTGCGGTGGCGGCACGAACAGTCACCGTGCAGAACTTGCACGGGCTCTCGGCGCGTATCGTCCAGGCGCACGGTAACGTCGTGGGCTTAAATTCCGATTGGGAGCCCCCTGCAGCGGACTGGGTTCTGAACCAGTGTCGGCAGCGAAAACTCTCGCGCGCACAGACGGACCTTGTTCAGGAGCACCTGCAGCAGGCCAAGCTTGTCACCCGGACGGACGTAGAGGTCGCGGAATATCTCGCGCAGACCGGTCATACCGTCGCGCAAGAGATCGAGCAACAGCGTGTCGCTGAACATCGATTGACATACGATGACTTACCGCGCCTCGCGGACCTGGTACTGCGCAATGCTTTGGTTGCCGATTTGTATCAGCATCACTTCGGATACGTCATAGTCGACGAGTTCCAAGACCTTACCCCACAGCAAGCGAGCATCCTCAATCGCATTGCGTTAGGACGAATAACCTTCGCTGGCGACCCAGCGCAAGGAATTTACACGTTTACAGGTGCTGAGCCCGAGACTGTGCTTGCTGCCGCAACCGCTTCAAGCGACCGAGTCATCACCTTCGCAGAATCACATCGGTCGTCACCTGCTGTGCTTGAAGCGGTGAACGCTCTCGCTCCTCTTACGGGTGGAACGCCGTTGGAGTCATCCCGGCCGGAGACGTGGTTTGGAGGCGGTATAGCGGCTCATGTCGAGCACGCGGGTTATGCGGAGGAGGCCAGCTGGGTGATGTCGCTATCGTCGCGCATTCTCGCGCGGGCCCCGAACCATCGGATTGGCGTTCTCGGGCGGGTCAAAGCCCGCCGTTCTGTCCTAGAAAATGCTCTCACCTCGAACGCTCCGTTCCCCTGGCATCGGTGGGATGACCCAATATTCGATTCTCATGTGGCCCCACTTCTGAAGTCCGCCGTGCGACGGACCACGGAGTCCGAACTGCTCGCGTCCGAAGACCTCCAGAGTCTCCTGCTTTCGCTGGTCAGTCCCAATGAGCTGCAGGACCCCGGCACACGGGAAGCCCTAATCGACGCGGCGGACTGGGTCGACGACCTCGTCCGGTCTGGCGAGACCGTGAAGTCGATCGCCGCCCGAATAAGAGCAGGGGAGAGTGACACGCTCCTCACTGCCCCAGGTGTGCATCTCTTAACTGGCCATGCCGGCAAGGGGCAGCAGTTCGATTGGGTTATCGTTCTCGGCCTGGAGCAAGGTTCCATCCCTTTCTACCGGGCTGTTTCGCAAGACGCGAAACGAGAAGAGGCCCGCGTTCTAGCGGTAATGCTGTCCCGAGCGCGGCATGGTGTGTTCACCTCCCAGTCGCTGACCGAGTCGAAGCCCTGGGAGCCTTACCCTGTGCGCGCCAGGCCGAGCGAGTTCCTGCCGGCGCTCGTCTCATCCGGCGCCTTCTCGGACTGGGACACTGCTCGAAGCTGGCTCAACTCCGTCGATTGGGCCGCCATCCGAGATCGATAGAACGGACCGCTACCGAAGCCGTGAAGTGTCTTCTGCGGTCCGGACACATTATTTGGCAGTCCGGTGGGACATCGGAAGGGCAGTTCGTCCCTAAGATGACTGCAGCGGGACATGTTAGCTGGCGGGCGACACGAGGTGTTGACGGCCGCCGAGCCACTCGTCCAGCTACCGCTCAACGCGCCGGGGCTGCGGCGAAACTGCAGCACGACTCCGTTGCCCCGAACGGGACGGCCGAAGCAGCTCTTCGGCAGCGGTCCGCAGTTGCGGGCAACCACACCGAGTCGGTCGTCCACAGCTGAGGACCCTGCTGCACCGCACTGCGCGGTCCTGGACTGCAGCTCGCTGTTGTATCCGCATGCCGCAGCGCTTGCTCGCCTCGGACTTGGGGTCCGGCTCACGGGATGTCACGATGACGTGGTGACGGCGACGCCGCTCCCGGAACGGCCGCCCACGTTCCGGAAGATGCGAGTGGTGGCGGTCAGTGAACACCGCGGCACCGAGCTCGAAGAAACGTACGGCCTCGCGGATGGTGTCGAGGGTTCCCTCGACCAGTTCCAGTACATCAGCGCCGGCGATGCGGACGTGTCGATGCGCGGGGCCGTCGTGGACGGCACCCGGACAGGCCGCATGCGGCCACGCCTCGAACACATCGTGTTCTGGATCGCGGATGGCATCGCGACCATCACCACTGAAGCCGGCGACACCATCACCGCCATCCCAGGACGGCCGATGTTCCTCTCGAGCAGCATCGTCTACGACTTCGACTCCGACACCCGCAAGATCTCGATGCTGCACCTGTCCGACCGTCTGCTCCACCGACGTCTCAACAGCCGCGGAATCTACCTGCGAAGCCCGCTCCTGTTCGACGAACAAGCCGATGACCTCGACGCGCTCCGACGGTTGCGGGAAACGCTCCGCCAGAGCACACCCGAACTGGTCGACGCCGCAGTCGAGGGCGACACACGGGCGGCACTGAACGCACGAATCGCCGACGCCATCATCGACACCTTCCGCGTACGGGTCACGGGGAACGGCGCGACCACACCACTCGCCCGCGCCGTGGACCTGATCCACCGCGAAGCGCCCACTCCGCTCTCGCTCCAAGACCTCGTAGCCACATCGGGCATGAGCATGCGCGGTCTGCAAAGCGCCTTCGCGCGCACCTACGGGGTCACCCCGATGCAGTACCTGCGGAACGTTCGTCTCGACGGCGCTCGAAGCGACCTCGAGGACGGCGCCGCGACGAAGGTCGCGGACATCGCCCGGAAATGGCAGTTCCGCCACCTCGGCCGGTTCGCACGGACCTACGCGGAACGGTTCGGCGAACAGCCGAGCCACACACTCCGACAGCGAGACCGCTGACCGACGGGGCAGCGCGGGACCCGGCTGCACCACGAGCGGGGTTCGTGGGTGCCGAAGGTGACTCCGGGACGATCGGTGACCAAAGCCGATCACCAGCACACTGCGACTGCCGAACCGCTGCCATACTGACACCGTGACGATGGCGCAGCCCATCATCGGGCGTGAGCGGGAGACGGCAGCACTCCGGCATGCGATCCGTGACGTGGCTGGTGGTGGTTCGGCCTTCGTGATCGACGGCGAAGCGGGGATCGGCAAGTCGTCGCTCGTGGCCGATGTGCTCCAGTACGCGAACAGCCTCGGCGTCCGGACGATCACGACCACCGGCACCCTGGCCGAGGCGGCCGAACCGTACGCCGCGCTGCACATGCTCCTGTACCCGTTGCGAGCCGGGATCACGAACCTGCCGGCACCGCAGCGCCGTGCTCTGGACGTCGCGTTCGGTGTGGTGACCGGGGTCCAGCCTTCGCCGCTGCTCGCAGGACTCGCGGCGCTGACGTTGCTCTCCGATGCCGCGGCCGAACGTCCGCTCCTGGTCGTCGCCGAGGACCTGCACTGGATGGACGCGTCGTCCGAGTGGGCGCTCCGCATGATGGCTCGACGTGTCGGTGAGGACCCGGTCGTGATCCTGATGACGACGCGGAACTCTGACATGGTGGAGACCCCGGGCGTCCGACGCCTGCACCTCGGCCCGCTCGACGAATCGGCTGCCGACGAATTGCTCGACGGGATCTCCGGAGCGCCCACGGGGCCTGCTCGTCGAGACCTCGTGCTGCGCGCCGAGGGCAACCCGCTCGCACTGCACGAGCTCGGTCGGTCGGCCGCGACGGCGGATCGCACTCGGGACCGCCCGGTCGTGGGCCGGGTCGAGCAGGAGTTCGCCGCTCGGTACGCGGAGCTCGACCAGTCCGTCCGGTTGGCGATACTCGCCGTGGCGCTGTCCGGCGGCACCAGCCCAGAGGAGGCGGCTCGCGTCGCTGCCCGTGCCATCGGCAGGTTCCCGATGCCGACCTGGACCGAGCAGGCCTCGGCGTCGTCGCTCCTCGAGTGGATGCCACCGCGAGCGATCCGGTTCCGACACCCACTCGTGCAGTCGGCGGTCCTCCTGGCGGCTTCGCCGTCGGAACGCGCCGCGGTTCTGCGGTCGCTCGTGCTCGAACACCAGGACGACCCGGCGCGGACGATCTGGTGGCGCGCCGAACTCGCCACCGGACACGACGACGCACTCGCCGACGAGATCGCCGCGCTGGGTGAGGGACGGACCGCGATGTCGGACACCTTCGTCGCGAGCCGCGCTTACGAGCGTGCCGCCGAACTGACCTCGGATGTGGTCAACCGCGTCGAACGGCGCATCGTCGCTGCGGAACTCGCCGGACTGTCAGGCCGTACGTCCGAGGCGTCGCTGCTGGTGCAGCGAGCTCGCGACGAGGCACCCGACCGGCTGCGCGCCGCGCGGGCCGCGTGGATCGCCGAGACCCTGCCCACGGGGCGGACCGGCCTGGCCGTCGGCGACCTCGGTCCGGCGCTCCACGCCGTCTCCGAGATGCAGGCAGCCGGCGCCGTCGAGCACGCCACCGACGCACTGTTGCACCTCGCCGCGCTCGCCTGGGACCACACCGCCCAAGCGGACCCGGGCGACCCCATGCTCGTCGTCGTCGAAGCCCTCGCGCTGCCCGAGGACGACCCGCGGTCGCTGCTGCTCGCGGCCCGGACCGAGCCGGTCGCCCGTGGCGATCGCGTCCGGGAACTCGCGCTGGCAGCGGCGCCGACTGCCCACGACGAAGCATCGGCGTGGCTCCTCGGCTACGCGCTCAACCTGGTGGGCGAGATCGACACGGCCCGTGTCCTGCTCGATCGTGCCCTCGCGAGCATGGGGTCACGTGGTGAACTGCGGACGTTCCCGCAGGCGCTCATGGGGACCTCCATGACCACCTACCTGGCCGGGGACGTCGCCAGGGCACGGGTGTTGGCGGAGCAAGCCGCATCACTCGGCCGTGACCTCGGCGACGCCGGGTTCTCCGCAGCGGCGCGGTGTGCGCTCGCGTGGTTCGACGCACTCGAGGGCGAACACCCCGACGCTGAGCGGATCGCCGGCGGGACCGCGGCCGGCGCACAGGTGCTCCGTTCGAGTGCGATGCGCGCCACGCTGCTCGGCGCGACGGGGTTGGCACACCTCCTCTCCGGCCGGGCAGCGGACGCGCTCGGGCCCTTGCGACGCCTGTTCGACCCTGACGACGACGCCTTCAACCCCTCCTTCGCCGTCCTGACCTCCCACGACTACGTCGACGCCGCGCTGGAGTCCGGCAACCGGGCGGATGCCGAGCAGCGGTTGGTGGACCTCGAGCGACTCCACGCACGATGGCATGCCCCCATGGTGCGGGCCGCCGTCGACTACGCCCGGACCGCGCTCCTTCCCGACGACGCCCTCGAGGCCACCTGGGCGACCCTGCAACACGAGCGCTGGCCGATCCCGTACGTGCAGGCCCGAGCGCTCCTGCGACTCGGGCGTCGTCTGCGTCGTCTGCACCGCAGCACCACCGCGCGTGCCGTCCTGCACGCCGCCCTGGACCTGTTCGAGGCGATGCCCGCTCGGACCTGGGCAGAGCGGACACGGGACGCCATCCGCGCGACGGGCGAGCGCGTACCGATGACCGGGCAACACAGCATCGAGCGGCTCACCCCGCAGGAGCTCCGGGTCTGCACGCTCGCAGCCCGAGGCCTGAGCAACCGCGCCATCGGCGAACACCTCTTCGTCTCGCCCCGGACGGTCGGCGCCCACCTGTACGCGGCGTTCCAGAAACTCGGCGTCTCGACCCGGCAGCAGCTGCCGTCGGTGCTGGGGCCGCAGGCCGCAGCAGCGACAGCGGACCAGCTGGCGACCGACTGACCGTCCGGCGACCGACTAGGTCACACGGAAGCACATCTCGGTCATCACGACTGATGTGCACCGCTGGTCCCCGCCCCTACCGTCTCGGACGGGAGCACACCCTCCCTTCACCGACGAAGGTCCGCAGCAGCGGCTACGGACCGGGAAGGACCCCACCGTGACCGGATCACCGACCATCGTCCTCGTCCACGGAGCCTTCGCAGACGCCGCCAGCTGGGCGCCCGTCACGAAGCTCCTGCTCGATCAGGGCCACAGGGTCCTCGTCCCGCCGGTGTTCAACCGCAGCTTGTCCGGCGACGCGGCCTACATCAAGTCCTTCGTCGAGCAGATCGACGGACCGGTCCTGCTCGCCGGGCACTCCTACGGCGGCGCGATCCTCACCGTCGCCGGCGTCGCCGAGAACGTCGTCGGGCTCGTCTTCGTCGCGGCGTACGCGCTCGAGGAGGGCGAGAGCCTCGGAGCCCTCCAGGGAGGGTTCCCCGACAGCGACCTCGCCGAGAACCTCGTCTACGCGCCCTACCCCATCGACGGTGCCGAGCCCGGCACCGACGTCTCCGTGGCCGTCGACGCCTTCCCGGCCGTCTTCGCGGGTGGCCTCGACCTCGACCGGGCCAGGGTCCTCGCGGTGTCGCAGCGTCCGCTGTCCGCCGTCGCGTTCGGCGAGCCCGCGTCCGTCGCGGCGTGGAAGACCAAGCCGTCCTGGGGCATCGTCTCCAGCGCCGACCACACCATCAACCCGGACGTCGAGCGCTTCGGCTACCGGCGCGCGGGCGTCCGCAAGGTGATCGAGATCGACGGACCGCACCTGGTGATGCAGACGCACCCCACCGAGGTCGCGGCGTTCATCACCGACGCCGTCGCAGAACTCGACTGACCACCCACCGACCACCACAACCGCAGAACAGCACAGGAGAGCAACCATGGGTTACGTGACCACCGATGACGGTGCAGAGATCTACTTCAAGGACTGGGGCAACGCCGACGCGCAGCCGATCGTCTTCCACCACGGCTGGCCGCTGTCCTCGGACGACTGGGACGCGCAGATGCTGTTTTTCCTGGCCGAGGGCTTCCGCGTCATCGCGACCGACCGACGCGGTCACGGCCGCTCGTCGCAGATCGGCACCGGCCACGACATGGACCACTACGCCAGCGACGTGTCCGCGGTCGTCGAGCACCTCGACCTGCACGACGCCGTCCACATCGGCCACTCCACCGGTGGCGGCCAGGTCGCTCGCTACGTCGCGCGGTACGGCCAGCCCCAGAACCGGGTCGCGAAGGCGGTCCTCGTGTCCGCCGTGCCGCCGCTGATGGTGAAGACCGACGCGAACCCCGAGGGCACCGACATCTCGGTGTTCGACGGATTCCGCCAGGCACTCGCCGCCAACCGCGCCGAGTTCTTCCAGGCTGTCGCATCCGGCCCGTTCTACGGCTTCAACCGTGACGGCGTGACGCCGTCGGAGCCGGTCATCGCGAACTGGTGGCGTCAGGGCATGACGGGCAGTGCCCTCGCACACTACGAGGGCATCAAGGCGTTCTCCGAGACGGACCAGACCGAGGACCTCCAGGCCATCACCGTGCCCGTCCTCGTCCTGCAGGGCGACGACGACCAGGTCGTGCCGTACCAGGACGCAGCGCTGAAGCAGGCCGAACTCCTCAGCGACGCAACGCTCAAGATCTACGAGGGCTACCCGCACGGCATGCTGACGACGCACGCGGACGTCATCAACCCCGACATCCTCGCGTTCATCCGCAGCTGACCTCGCAGGCCCTGGTGTCCCAGGGCCCCTGACAGGGGGTGCGGTGCGTCCGTCACCGCACCTCCTGGGCGGTCGCGAGTTCACCTTCGACGCGCTCCCCACCACCCAGCACCTGATCCGCTTCGACGGCGCGTTCCTCGAGGCAGTCGCCGCCGCTCGAGCGCAGACGGTTCCGGCGCCTCTCCGCTTCGAAGCGATCACCGATCCCGCGGTGCTGCAACGCTTGCGGACGACGATCACTGCCGTCGCTCCGCAACTGCTCAACCCGGCACTCGACCAGGCGTCGCGTTCGGCGAGCAACGTCGTCCTCGCAGAGGCCGTGTCGGACGCGTTCCGCGCGTTCCCGGCGCTGGACATGCCGCTGCTGGCCGGACCCGCGACCATGCGGTTGGCGCAAGAGTGGATGGTCGCGAACGCGCACCGTTCGATCACGATCACGGATGTGTGCGCCGCAGCGGGAGTGGCCGTACGGTCCCTCCAGTCGTCGTTCCAACGCCACGCTGGACGATCGCCGATGCACTTCCTGCGGGAAGTCCGCTTGTACCGGGTGCGCGCAGCGTTGAGCGCCGCCGACGCCGACATCACCACCGTGGGCGAGATCGCTCGAGCCTGGGGTTTCCAGCACCTCGGCCGGTTCGCCGGGTACTACGCGGGCACCTTCGGCGAACCGCCGTCGACAACGCTTCGCCGCCGACCGTCGCCCTAGACGTACCCGATCCGGCGCCGGGAGGACCCGGGGTCTGGTTCCCGGTATCGAGGCGTGTTAGGTTGTGCACAACCTAATGGAGCGCAACGTGAAATTGACCAGCTGGATCGACCTCGTGACCGGCTCCCTGCTCGCCGGGCACGGCATCGGCACCGTCGGCCGCACCCCGCTGCGCGTACGAGCCCAGCAGATGCAGCGACGCGGATTCGAACCGGGTGTCCCACACGCTCTCGGCATCCCCGGCCTCGAAGTCCTCTCCGGGGTCGGACTCGCCAGTGCAGCGGTCCGCCGTGCACCCGGAAGCGACCCGGTCGGCACCGGCTCCGCCGTCGTGGCGACCGCCCTCGGCGGGACCCGGCTCGTGATCGACCGCGAAGACGGCTCGGTGACGAGCACGACCGGCGGTGCTGCCGCACTCACACTCGCCGGCGTGCTGCGGCTGCTCACCTCGACCCGCGGCCGTCCGGTCGCCCGGATCGTCACGCTCGGTGCCGCAGCTGCCGTGATCACCTTCGAGGCCGCACGCCGACGCCGCCTCCTCCGCAGCCGCTGACCTCGGCTCCCGATCCACCGAACCCCACCACGACCGTGAAAGGCACCACCCCGATGGCAACCCGCACCCCCGCAGTCCGCTCCACCCGCCCCCGGACCATCGTCCGCATCCTGTTCGGCGCGATGCTCACGTGGGCCGGCATCAGCCATCTGACCGTCGCGCGCGAGGAGTTCCAGGCGCAGGTGCCGAAGTTCGTGCCGCTGCCGACGGATGCCACGGTGATCGCCTCCGGCGTGGTGGAGATCTCCCTCGGGGCTGCGCTGATGCTCCTGGCTCGGCGCCAGGTGACCGTCGGCTGGGTCGTCGCGGTGTTCTTCCTGGCGGTCTTCCCCGGCAACATCGCGCAGTGGATGCACCACCGCGACGGGTTCGGTCTGGACACCGACACCAAGCGCTTCGTCCGCCTGCTGTTCCAGCCCGTGCTCATCGCCGTCTCGCTGTGGGCCACGAACGCGCTCCGCACGCGCCGCTGAACAGGCCTGCGGGAGCCCCGCTGACCGACGCTGCACTCGCGCGGCCGCGACCATGAGGCAGAATCGGCCCCATGAGCGGGGACGACATGGACCAGCCGCGCGTGGTCGCGGTGAGCAAGGACGACGAGCACCGGTTCAGCAAGCCGTTGGTCGACGCGGTGACGCTCGTGGCGGGGTGGGGCATCGAAGGTGATGCTCACGCCGGCACGACCGTGCAGCACCGCTCCCGGGTTGCCCGTGACCCCTCGCAGCCGAACCTGCGCCAGGTCCACCTGCTGCACGCCGAGCTGTTCGACGAGGTCGCCGAGGCAGGGTTCGACGTCGAACCGGGCCAGATGGGCGAGAACGTGACGACGAGCGGCGTCGACCTGCTCGGGCTCCCCGAGGGGACAGTGCTGCACCTCGGTGACGACGCGTCGGTCCGGGTCACCGGCCTGCGGAACCCGTGCCAGCAGATCAACGGCTTCGAGCCGGGACTCCTGCGTGCGGTGCTGGGGCGCGCCGAGGACGGCACGGTCGAGCGCAAGGGCGGCGTGATGAGCGTCGTGCTCACCGGGGGCACGGTCCGGCCGGGCGATCGCATCCGGGTCGAGCTCCCCGACGGTGAACGACGGCCCCTCCAGCCCGTCTGATGCCGCAGCGCGTGCGACGCGTCCTGGTACTCGGCGGAAGCGGTTGGCTCGGGCGAACGATCGTCGACGAGCTCCTGTCCGAGGGTGCCGACGTCACCTGCCTCGCCCGGGGCGTCACCGGCAGTGTCCCCGAGGGAGCGCGCTTCGTCCAGGCAGATCGAGCGCTGGCCGGCGCCTACGAGCAGGCCACGGGCGACTGGGACGAGGTCATCGAACTCGCCCACGCTCCCGAGCTCGTCGCCCCGGCGCTCGACGCCCTCGCCGACCGGACTGCGCACTGGACCCTGGTGTCCACGGTCTCGGTGTACGCGGACAACGACGAACCGGGCGCCGACGAGTCCGCCCGGCTGGTGGATCCGAAGGACCCGTCCGAGTACGCCGACGCGAAGGTCCTCGCCGAGCGCACGACACGGCTCCGGCTCGGGTCGCGGCTGCTCGTCGCACGTCCGGGGTTGATCGTCGGGCCCGGTGACCCGAGCGACCGGTTCGGGTACTGGCCGGCACGCTTCGACCGGGGTGGGCCGGTGCTGGTGCCGACGACGGCGGAGCGGTTCGTCCAGGTGGTCGACGTCGTGGACCTCGCCGCCTGGCTCGTCCGGGCCGGGCGTGACGGGTTCGTCGGCACGGTCAACGCGGTGGGCGCTCCGGTGCCGATGCAGGACTTCTTCCGGTGTGTGGCCGAGGTCACCGGCTTCGACGACGAGCTGGTCGCGGTCGACGACGACGTCCTGCTTGCGCACGACGTGGCCTACTGGGCCGGACCACGATCACTCCCCCTGTGGATCCCGGTGTCGGAGAGCGGGTTCGCGCAGCGCTCCGCGATGGCGTTCACGGACGCCGGCGGGGTGACCCGACCCCTCCGGGACACCGTCGTGCGGGTGCTCGAGGACGAGCGTGCCCGCGGGACGGATCGGGAACGCCGTGCCGGCCTCACCCCGACAGCGGAACGGACGATCCGCACCGGGTAGACGCGCGATCCGCACCGGGTAGACGCGCGATCCACACCGGGTAGACGCGCGATCCGCACCGGGTAGACGCGCGATCCGCACCAGCTCGACGCGCGGTCCACACCAGGGAGATCAGGAGGCAGCGGCAGCCTGCTCGTACAGACTCGTCGCCAGGTCGTTGAGCACCTCGTGCAGTTCGCCCTTGTGCGCCCCGTCGACGGCCCGGAGCATCGCTGCGTACCGCTCCTGGTAGTCCGCCACGACGACATCGCCCGGGGGCAGCAGCCGCAGCAGCGAGCCTCGGCGATCCGCCGGATTCGGCGCGCGCTCGAGCAGGCCGGCGGTGCTCATCCGGTCGATCATGTTCGTCACCGCGCCCGAGGTCAGCCCCAGGTACCCGGCGACCTCGGTCGGCGTGGAGTACCCGGTGTCGCTGATGAGCACCAGGGCTCGGAGGGCGTTCTCGTGCACGCCCGCGCGAGCGCTGAGCTGACTGACCAGGCTCGCGTTCGCACGCACGACGGCGTCGAACGCGGCCATGAGATCGGCCGCGTCGTCGTCGTTGCGTGCTGCTGCCACGGAGTCTTCCTTCTTGTCGGTTCTCGGGGGGACAAGTGCGTCCCCCGTACTGGGGCAAGTATACGAGTGGCCAACTTGATCAACCACTGACTATCTTAACCATTGAAGCAAAACAGCCCGAACGTCTTGCTCCCCCCGATCTCCTGCAACCACCACCGAACGAAGAGGTACCCCGTGTCCACCAAGCTCCGCACTTCCGCACTGAAGCGGATCCGCTTCGCCCCCGTGGCCCTCCTCGCGGGTATCTTCGCCGCCGTCCTGCTCTCCCTCTCCCTCACCGGCACCCTCTCCGGGTTCGCCGCGAGCATCACCAACAGCAGCAACACCGCCGGCAGCGGCACGCTGATCATGCAGGAGCAGAACGCCGGCGCGACCGTCACCTGCCTCAGCACCGACGGCGGCTCGGTCTCGACGAACTCGGCGACCTGCTCGACGATCAACAAGTTCGGCGGCAGCACGACGATGACCCCGGGCAACACGGTCAACACCGCGATCTCGATCAAGAACACCGGCACCGCGAACGCCAGCACCTTCACGCTCAACCCGGGCGCGACGTGCACCCAGTCGGCCAACGGCTCGGCCAACGGCACCGCGACCGACCTCTGCGCCAAGATGAACCTCGTCATCACCTCCGGCTCCACCACCGTGTTCAGCGGCACCCTCGCCAGCTTCAAGGGTGCGGCGGCGTCGGCCTTCACGATGCCGCAGGCCCCGGCCGCCGGTGCGAGCGTCCCGTTCAACTTCGCGGTGACCCTCGACTCCTCGGCCGGCAACACCTACCAGGGCCTCGCCGCCTCGGTCCCGATGACCTGGACCTTCACGGCCTGATCCGACCCCCATCACCCCTCCCCCAGACCGGCGACGCTCGGCCGACCCCCCTCCGGCCGAGCGTCGCCACCCCAGCACGACCAGCAAGACCAGCAGAACCAGCAGGACCAGCAGGACCAGCAGGACCAGCACGACCGGCACGACCGGCACGACCAGCCCCACCAACGCCCCACCCCGACCTCCCGGAGCAGCGCCCATGAGCCAGACCGCAGCGATCCCGCTCAGCGGCATGCTCGACCGCCCGGTCCTCCGCGGCCGTCAGGTCACCCGCTCCGAGACGGTCCTCGCCTGGTCGGTCGCCGCGATCGCCGCACTCCTGCTCACCGCTGCCGTCCTGTTCCTCTCCGCCGGCGGCCGCTGGTTCGTCGTCGAGACCCCCTCGATGGGCGAAGCCGCCCCGGTCGGCACCCTCGTGCTCGACCTGCCGGTGGACGTCGCCACGCTCAGCGTCGGCGACATCGTCTCGTTCGAGACCTCCGCCAACCCGGACGTCGTCTACACGCACCGCATCGTCTCGATCGACACGGACGGCGGGATCCACACCCGCGGTGACGTCAACGGCGCGACGGACCCGTGGACGCTCACCCAGGCCGACGTGATCGGCACCCCCGCGCTCCTGGTCCCGCGCATCGGCTGGCTGCTCCGTGCCGCCCCGATCCTGCTCATCGGCACGCTGATCATCCTGACCCTGACCAGCGCGTTCACCGACCGGGTGACCCGCACGTGCCTGCGGATCGCGGGCAGCGCCCTCACCGTCTCGTACGCGGCGTTCGTGTTCAAGCCGTTCGTCAACGTGACGACGATCACGAACACCTCGAGCCCGACCGGCGTCGAGGCCACCGTGATCTCGTCGGGGATCTTCCCGGTCCGCGTCGACGCCCACGGCGGCAACAGCGTCCACCTGGTCGACGGCGAGATGGGCCGGGTCGTCATCCACGAGCTGACGAAGAACGGGCACTACCAGCTCATGTCGAACATCGACCTCGACCCCCTGGGTTGGGTCGCCCTGATCGCCGTGTGCCTCGTGCCGCTCGTGGCGTGCCTGGCGGTCGGCCGCGTCGAGGCGGTGCGCCCCTCGTGATCCGCCGCCTGCGCGACGGTCGCGTCGTCGCCGTCCTCCTCGTGGTCGCCCTGGCCGTCGTCGTCCTGCTCAACCAGTTCGCACCGACCCGCTCGGCGTACACCGCACGCGTGACCAACAGCGCGAACACGGCCGCGACCGCCCCGTACTTCACGTGCACGGGTGCCGGCGGCGCGGACACCGCGAACGCCCTGTTCGCCTACCGCCTGACCGAGGCTTCTGGATCGAAGACGGCCACCGACTGGTCGGGTCGTGGCGCGAACGGCACCTACCAGGGCGCGATGACCGCGACCACGCCGAGCCCGAACGCCTGCCCGCGCGACAGCGGGAGCGCCTACGCGCTCAACGGGTCCACGAGCTACGTCTCCACCCCGCGCTCGTACGCCAACCCCACGACCTTCAGCGAGGAGGTCTGGTTCCGCACCACGGTCGCCGGCGGCATGCTCATCGGCTTCGGCAGCAGCCAGACCGGCGCGTCGGGGCAGCACGACCGGAAGCTCTACCTCACCACCACGGGGCAGCTCTCGTTCGGTTCCTACAACGGCACCACGCAGGTCATCACCTCGCCGATGGCCCTCAACGACGGCGCGTGGCACCACGCGGTGTCGACGATGTCGCCGACGAACGGCATGCGCCTGTACGTCGACGGCAAGCTCGTCGCGTCGAACGCGGCCTTCACGAGCCCCGAGAACTTCACCGGGTACTTCCGTGTCGGCTACGACGTCGTCAGCGGCTGGCCGGGTTCCACGAACAACCCGTACTTCACCGGGTCGATGCGGTACGCCGCCGTCTACGGCACCGAACTGACGGCCAGTCAAGTGGCTGCGCACGCGGCCGCCGGTTCCTGACGCACTGACTGCCGGCCTGGAGGCGCATTGCGGCCCCGCCACGGGCCTCCTGTCCGTCCCCTGGTCACGTCGAGAACGTGGGCCGGGTTGGCGGACCGGGCCCACCAACCCGCGGATTCGGGGCGACGAATCCCGCTGATCAGGCCTTTTCGTCCCCCGGACCGTGCCAGGATCGTCAGGTCCTGAGACGTCGGAGTCTCCCTCCGACCGTCTCGAAAGGCGCCGCTCCCATGTCGTTCTGGGCCCTCTTCCTCATCGCGCTCGGCGTCTCTGCGGACGCCTTCGCCGTCGCCCTCGGCAAGGGCCTGCACATGAAGCGCTTCGACGTGCGGCACGCGATCGCGATCGCGCTGACGTTCGGGGTGTTCCAGGCGGTGATGCCGTTGCTCGGCTGGCTGCTCGGGTCGGCGTTCGCGCAGTACATCGCGGCCTTCGACCACTGGGTCGCGTTCGGGTTGCTCGCGCTGATCGGCGGGAAGATGCTGTGGGAGGCGTTCTCGAAGCACGAGGACACCGAGCAGGACACCGATCGGCTGCCGGTTCGCGAACTCCTCGTGCTGGCGGTCGCGACCAGCATCGATGCCCTGGCGGTGGGCGTCACCCTGGCGTTCCTGCCCGTGTCGATCGGCGGTGCGGTGCTGCTCATCGGGATCACGACCGCGGTGCTGTCGTTCGTCGGGGTCCTGGTCGGTCGCCGCGTCGGTGCCCGCTTCGGCAAGCCGGCGGAGATCGCGGGTGGCGTCGTCCTGATCCTGATCGGTCTGAACATCGTGCTGGAGCACACCGGCGTCATCGGCTGAGGCCGATGTCCGGGACGGACCCCGGACAGACCGGAGGCCCGTGGCGAGCTGCCACGGGCCTCCGGTGCGGTGCTGACGACGGTCAGTAGCCGCCGGTGCTGCCCGCCGGAGCGTTCGCGACGACGGAGACCACGAAGATGATCCAGATGATGCCGAACACGAGCGACAGGGCGCTGATGATGACGCCGGCGAGGGCCAGGCCGCGGCCGCGCTCCCCGGTCTTCTTGATCTGCGAGAGCGCGATGATCGACACCACGAGGCCGGCGATGTTCACCACGAAGGCCAGGACGAACCCGACGATCGCCATGACGTTGAAGCGGTCGGACGACGGCTGCATCGGAGCGCCGTAGGGCTGGCCGCCGGCGGCGTAGGGGTTCGGGTTCTGCTGGTTGTACTGGGGCGTGCCGTCACTCATGGCGCCGCGTCCTCTCTGATCGGGGAATGTCTACACAGGAAACGTACAGGACCAGCGGGCTGAACGGGGCGGTGGGATCATCGGGGCATGGGATGGCTGCGCCGACACCTGCTGCACGGCGGCCGGTACAGCGCGCGGGACCGACGTGACCAGCTCCGGCGGTACGTGGTCCGCAGCGACCGGCTCATCGCGTTCCTCAGCGAGCACGGCGATCCGCACGTGGTGCGGGTGCAGGAGCGTATGGACCATGCGCGTGGGCTGCTCGATCACGGATGGGACCGCGACGACCTGCTGACGGTCGCCGCGCCGGTCCGGGCACCGTGGTCGAGCGGCAAGGCGCGTGATGCGGGAGCGCCTGCTCCGGAGTACGCCGAGCGGGCGGATGAGCTGATCGGGGACCTGAACGCCGTGGCGCTCGAACTGCGGGCCGTCGCCGAGGTGTGACGGGGTTGTGAACAGCCGGGAGCCCCGTGGCGGGCCCGCACCGCGCCTCCCGTCCGCTCGTTCCCGGTCCACCTGCCGGACCCGCCGCAGCCGCCGGGCGCATGATGGGCGGATGGCACGCATCCTCGTCACCGGATCCACCGACGGCCTCGGGCGGGGAACCGCCGACTCGCTGCTCCGCAGCGGGCACGACGTCGTCGTCCACGCGCGCAACCGGGCCCGCGCCGAGGCGGTCGCCGACCTGGTGGAGCGCGGCGCCGAACTCGTCGTCGCCGACCTGGCGGACCGCGACGCCGTGATCGCCACCGCCCGGGAACTCGACGCCGGCACCCCGCTCGACGCCGTCGTGCACAACGCCGGCGTGATCTCGGGCCGTTCCCTGGTGCCCGTCAACGTCGTGGCGCCCTACCTGTTCACCGCGTTGCTGCGCTCGCCGGGGCGGCACGTGTACCTGAGCAGCGGGATGCACCGGGGCGGCCGTCCGCGCCTGGACACCGTCGACTGGACCGGCGCTTCCGAGACGAACTCGTACTCCGACACGAAGCTGTTCGTGACGGCGCTCGCCGCCGAGGTGCCGCTCCGACGCCCGGGCGTGCTGAGCAACGCCGTCGACCCGGGCTGGGTGGCGACCAAGATGGGTGGGGCCGGCGCTCCGGACGACTTCGAGCTCGGATACCGCACGCAGGAGACGCTCGCGACCGACCCGGACCAAACCGCGACGGGTGGTTACTGGTTCCACGGGGAGCGGCAGGAGCCGCACCCGGCGGTCGCCGACCAGCGGTTCCGCACCGAACTGCTCGACGCGCTCGCGACGGCCACCGGCGTCACGCTCTGAGTCGCTGACGGACCGGCGCGACCGGTCGGGTGCTCCTGCGAAGGCGTTCGTGGCGTCCGGACCAGGATGGGCTCGACACGACGAACGGAGGACCCGGTGACCCTCGGCCTGCACAACGGATCGAGTGGGTGGCAGCGTGTGCGACGGCACGGCCTGCTCCTCGCGAACGTCGCCGTCTTCGTCGTGTGCTTCGTCGGCATGGTGTTCGCCGGGTGGCGGGTGTCCACGGCGGACGCACTCCAGCACGGCGAGGCGGCCGTGTCGCTCTGGGGCTTCCTGACGAGCGGCGACTTCGCCGAGGCCACCTTCGAGAACTGGGAGAGCGAGTTCCTGCAGATGGGCGCGTACATCGTGTTCACGGTGTTCCTGTTCCAGAAGGGGTCGAGCGAGTCCGAGCCCCTGGACGAACAGAGCCCGCAGGACGAGGACCCCCGGGAGCACGCCGACGACCCGAAGGCCCCGTGGCCGGTGCGCCGGGGCGGGATCGTGCTCGTGCTGTACGAGAACTCCCTGCTGATCCTGTTCGCGGTGCTGTTCCTCGGCAGTGTCGTGGGGCACCTGATCGGTGGTGCTGCGGCCTACAACGAGGAGCGGCTCGAACACGGCGGCGATGTCGTCACGGCGTGGGGCTACCTGGGCACGAGCCAGTTCTGGTTCGAGTCGATGCAGAACTGGCAGTCGGAGTTCCTGGTCATCTCGGTGATGGTGATCGCCACCGTGTCCCTGCGGCAACGAGGGTCGAGCCAGTCGAAGCCCGTGGCCGCACCGACCGAGCAGACCGGGCCCTGACCGGAGCCTGCTGACGATGATCGCGGGGTTTCCCCACCGACGACGGGGGGCAGCACCGGTGTGCGGGCGGACCCCCGCGGCGAGGCTGGTGTCGGGCAATAAGCTCGTCACCGACACGAAGAGGTCCGCATGTACACCGCCGTCGCCACCCCGGGCGCACCCACCACCGTCCCCCGGTTCCGACCGTTCCGCGCCGTCGCCGACGGCAGCACCTGGCGGGCCTTCGCGTTCCACGCCGCGCACCTGCCGATCGCGATCGCCGCGCTGGCCTGGTTCGTCGTGGTGCTGGCCGTCGGCATCCCGGTGTCGCTGACCTGGGTCGGCCTGGTCGTCGCCGCGTTCCTGCTCGGTGGGTCGCACTGGTTCGCCGCGGTCACCCGCCGGATGTCCGCCGCGCTGCTCGGGCAGGTCGTCGTCGCCCCGGCACCGCCCCGTGCAGGTTCGACGCCGCTCGGCACCGCGTTCGCCCGGCTGTCGGACGGCCCCACCTGGCGGGCGTTCGCGTACCTGCTCGCGGGGTTCGTGCTGACCACCACCACGTTCGCCGTCTCGACCGCTGTGCTCGTGAGCGGTCTGGGCGCGATGACCCACGCGGCGTGGGGGCACTTCCTGCCGGCGCAGCGGGGCGCGGACGGCGAGCTCCACAGCGGTGCGCAGTTCCTCGGCGTGTACGTCGACACCCCGCCGCTGCAGGTCGCGTTCGCGGTGCTCGGCCTGCTCATCGTGCTGTTCCTCTGGCCCGCGGTGAACCACGGGCTCGCGGCACTGCAGCGTGTGGTCATCCGCGCCCTGCTCGGTGCCACCGCCCGCGACCTGCGGCTCCGCCAGGTCACGGCCTCGCGCGACGCCGCCGTGCTCGACGCCGACACCACCCTGCGCCGCATCGAGCGGGAGCTGCACGACGGCACCCAGGCCCGGCTCGTCGGCCTGGCGATGACCCTCGGCGACGCCCGCGACCGCCTGCAGACCGGCGCCGACCCGGATGCGGTCACCGCGCTGGTCGACCGGGCACACGCGTCGACGAAAGAAGCGCTGGTCGAGCTCCGCGCCCTGGCCCGCGGCATCCACCCGCCCGTCCTCGACGAGGGGCTCGAGGCCGCGCTGACCTCGGCGTGCTCCCGGACCCCGTTCCCCGTCGCGCTGTCGGTGGACCTGCCCGTCCGGCCGTCCCGCGTTGTCGAGGGGATCGCGTACTTCGGGGTGCTCGAGCTGCTGACGAACGTGTCGAAGCACGCCGGAGCCTCGGCCACCGCCGTCCGGGTCGGCATGCTCGGCACCGACCTGCTCGTCGAGGTCGAGGACGACGGCCACGGCGGGGCACACGTCGCGCTCGGCACCCCCGACGGTCACGGCACCGGCCTGGCCGGGGTGCTCGAACGGCTGCGCGCCGTGGACGGGGACCTGCAGGTGGACAGCCCCGCCGGCGGCCCGACCCGCATCCGGATGCGCATGCCGAGCGGAGCCGAACGGTGAGGATCGTCGTCGCCGACGACAACACGATCGTGCGCGAGGGGCTGACGTCCCTGCTGCGCGGTCGCGGGCACGAGGTCGTGCCGGTGTCGGACGGCGACGCCGCGGTGGCCGCCGTCGCGCACGGTGCGGTCGACGTCGTGGTGATGGACATCCGGATGCCGCCGACCCACACCGACGAGGGCGTCCGCGCGGCCGTGCGGGTGAAGGACGTGCAGCCCGACGTCGGGGTGCTCCTGTTCTCGCAGTACGCCGAGGCGCAGTGGGCGCGGGCGCTGCTCGACGTCGCCACCGTCGGTGTCGGGTACCTGCTCAAGGACCAGGTCGCCGAGGTCGGCACCTTCATCGACTCGCTGCACCAGGTCGCCGCGGGCAACGTCGTGCTCGACCCCGAGGTGGCGGCTGCACTGGTCCAGGCGCCGCGTGCCACGAGCGGTCCGCTCGACTCGCTCACCGCCCGCGAGACCGACGTGCTGCGCCTGATGGCCGAGGGCCGTTCGAACGCCGCGATCGCGGACACGCTTTTCCTGTCCGGCGGGACCGTCGAGAAGCACGTCACCGCGGTCTTCACCAAGCTCGGGCTCGAGGCGACGCCGAACGAGAACCGGCGGGTGCTCGCGGTCCTGCGGTTCCTGGCGGACTGAGCGGGGCCCTGGACGGGCGACCGACCGGACGGGAGGCCCGTGGCGGGCCCGCCACGGGCCTCCCGTCCGGTCCGGACCACGCGGGTGCGGTAGGTTCCTGCCGAACGCAGTCCGCAGGTGAGAGGGGGCGCCCGATGGCGCAGGGGCACCGCTCTCCGCCCACGATGAGCGACGTCGCCGCCGTGGCGGGTGTCTCGAAGAAGACCGTCTCGAACGTGCTGTCCGGCTACGAACACGTCTCCGTCCGCACCCGCGACCGTGTGATGGCTGCCGTCGACGAGCTCGACTACGAGCTCAACGTCTCGGCCCGGAACTTCCGCGCCGGACGCTCCAAGGTGCTCGGGCTCGCGGTGCCGGAACTGCGGCAGGCGTACTTCGCCGAACTCGCCGACGCCGTCATCCGCGCTGCCGGAGCCGTGGGCTACACGGTGCTCATCGAGCAGACCGCGAGCGGCGTGCGCGAGGCGGACGCGATCACCCGGATGCGCGAGCACTCCATCGACGGCATCATCTACAGCCCGCTGACCGTCCGGCCGAGCGACGCCGCCGCGCTCGAGGTGAAGTTCCCCCTGGTCGTGCTCGGTGAGCCGATCCCGGACGCCCCCGTGCCGTTCATCGCCATGTCGAACGCGGACGCGCTGCGGGACGCGACCGCCCACCTGCTCGACGCCGGCCGCCGGTCGATCGCGTTCATCGGCTCCGACCCGTCCGGCCCCGTGCGTACGGCGCAGGAGCGACTGCGGGGCTACCGCGAGGCGCTCGACGACCACGGCATGCCGTTCGCACCCGAGCGGGTGGTGCCGACCGCGCTGTGGCACCGGGCCGAGGGGGCGGCGGCTGCACGGCAGCTCCTCGACGCCGGGGTGCCGGTCGACGGGATCGTCTGCTGCAACGACGCGCTGGCGCTCGGGGCGATGAGTGCCCTGCAGCTCGCGGGCCGGACCGTGCCGGACGACGTCGCGGTCGTCGGGTTCGACGACATCGAGGAGTCGGCGTACTCGACCCCGGCGCTGACCACCGTGTCGGCCGACCTGGACCGCGTCGCGGCGACGGCGGTCGGGGTGCTCGTCGCCCAGCTCGAGGAGGGCGCCCCGGCGACACCGGGGGTGCTGCGCTCGCCGCACGCACTCGTCGTCCGGGCGTCGTCCGGACCGTTGCGTTCGGTCTCTGCCTGACCCGATGACCACGGGTGCTCCCCGACACCGGAGCGCCTTGACGCAAAGTTCGCCTGAGCGCCGCCCCTGACTGGGGGCGTGTCCCCGCAGCGCAGTCCTGGACCCGGTGCGGGGTCATCGGCGAGCATGGACCCCGATCAGGAGCGGGGGGCACGTGGCCTGCCGCTGGAAGGGAACCATGCGTCCTGTCAGGAACGCGCTGAGCACCGGGGCGATCGTCGCGATCCTCGCCGGTCTCACCATCACCGCAGCACCCGCCCAGGCGGCGACCCCCGGGGCCGGCACGAGCTGCGCCCCCGGGACCCTGTCGGTGCAGACGCTCGAGAGCGGCTGCACGGCGACCTCCGGCACGGTCGTGACGCCCGACGGCCGCACCTTCGCGCTCCCCGCGCCGGGTGAGAGCGTCATGGCGAGCAGCTCGGCCGCCCCCGGGGCGCCCGAGCTCGCCGACGTCCTCATCGCGAACAACGGCTCCGCCGGTGTCGCCGTCCGCGTCGACGAGGCCTGGACCGGTTCGGCCCCCGCCGTGCAGCAGGAACGTGCGCAGAGCCAGGCCGCGACGGCACAGGCAGCCCCCGCCGCGACGACCGCTGCGACCACGAAGTGCACGAGCACGGCGTACGAGGCGTCCGGCTACACCTGGCCGAGCACGGTCAAGTGGTACTACAACCAGACCGACCAGAAGTCCTCGTACGCCAAGGACGCCCTGCGCAAGGCGGCGAACACCTGGAACGGCACGATCTCGGCGTGTGACCGCACCGTCACGTCGACGGCGAAGAACGACTACCTGCGTCTCGCGACCCAGAAGCCCAACCTCACCGACCAGGGCGGCTGCTCGCGGAACAACGGCTACAACGTGATGGGCTGGGGCAAGCTCCCGACCGGAACCCTCGGCGTGACGTGCGTCTGGTTCGACGGCAACGGCAACGCTCGTGAGGCCGACCAGCGCTACGCCACCGGCTTCAAGTGGAGTTCGACGGCCACCTGCTCGGGCGCGCGCTTCGACACCCAGGTCGTCGCCACGCACGAGTGGGGCCACCTGTACGGCCTCGACCACGTCGCCACCGGCACTGGCCAGGTCATGGAGCCGTCCGGTGGCTACTGCGAGCTCGAGGGCCGCACGCTCGGCCGTGGGGACATGACCGGCATCTCGACGCTCTACTGACGCAGCGACGGGGTCGCAGCGGGAGGACCGCTGCGACCCCGTTCGTCTGTGGGGCTGCGGGTCTGTCGGCCCAGGTCAGACGGCGTCGGCGCGCAGGAACTCCGCCACCGGGGTCGACCCCGTGTTGAACCGGAAGGTGTTGCCGGCCGTGCTGGGGTTCTCGACCGCGTCGGCGACCACGTGCGCCACGTCACCACGCGGCACCTGCGTCGACGAGCCGTCCCAGTCGACGGAGCCGGTCGGCTCGTCGTCCGTCAGGGTGCTCGGGGCGACGATCGTCCACTGCAGCCCCGAGTCGCGGAGCACGGCGTCGGCGATCATCTTCGACTGCGCGTACGCGAAGAAGTCCTGGTCCTGCGGGATCCCGTGGTCGAGCTGCGAGCCGGACCACGACACCATCACGTACCGGTCGACGCCGGCCTGCTTCGCCCCCTGGATCGACAGCACCGCGGCGTCACGGTCGATGGCCCAGGTCCGGTCGACGGACCCGCCACCGGCACCGGCCGACCACACCACGGCGTCGTGCCCGCGGACGAGTTCGGCGAAGTCGTTCAGGGACTGCTGCTGGATGTCCGCGACCTGCGGTTCGCCGCCGTGCGCCCGGATCTCGTCGGACTGGTCGGCGTTCCGGATGACGGACGTGACCGTGTGTCCGCGCTCGGACAGGATGCGGGTGGCGAGGAGTGCGACCTTGCCGTGGCCGCCGAGGACGATGACGTTGCTCATGCGCCGGACGCTACTCGGGTCGGCTCCGTGCCCGGGGAACGTCGGACGTCGGATCGTCGCCCGCGATGCTCGGAACACCCGAGGTCACCGTGCGTACCGTCAGGGGCAACACGACAGGAGTCACGATGAGCAAGCAGCACGAGCAGCACACCCTGGTCCGCACCCTGGTCCTCGGCATCATGAGCGGTGGCCGGAGCGCCACCCCGCTCGCCGTCCTCGCACTGAACCACGACCGGTCCTCGCTGAAGGGTTCGTGGCAGCAGTGGAAGGTCTTCAGCACCCCGGTCGGGCGCGGGCTGCTCGTGGCGTCCGCCGTTGGTGAGCTCATCGGCGACAAGCTCCCGAAGACCCCGAACCGCATCGCCCCCTCCGCGCTGCTCGGACGTGTCGCGTCCGGTGCCCTCGCCGGTGCCGCCCTCGGCACCACCGGCAAGCGCGACCTGCGCATCGAGGGAGCGATCCTCGGTGGCGTCGGTGCCCTCGTCGGCAGCTTCGTCGGCTGGGCTGCGCGCAAGGCCCTCGGGGGCGCGGGCCTGCCCGACCCGGTCGTCGCGCTCGCCGAGGACGCCGCGACCATCGCCGGCTCCGTGCAGGTCATCACCGCCGACTGAGCGTGCCGCGGGCTCGCTTCGTGAGCAGGAACGGTCGGGTCGCACCGCCGCACTCGACCATTCCTGCTCACGATCTGCACGCCTCGGCCTACGGTGGCCCCCATGCACATCGTCGTCATCGGAGCCACCGGCCACATCGGCTCGTTCCTCGTCCCCCGTCTCGTCCGCTCGGGTCGTCGCGGTCACGCGCGGCACGAGTAGCCCGTACGCCGACGCCCCGGAGTGGCAGCAGGTCGAGCGGATCACCGCCGACCGTGAGCAGGAGGACCGCGACGGCACCTTCGGCAGCCGCATCGCCGCGCTCGGTGCCGACGCCGTCGTCGACCTGGTCTGCTTCACCGAGTCCTCCGCCGCGGCGCTGGTCGACGCGCTCCGCGGCACCGGCACGCACCTGGTGCACTGCGGCTCGATCTGGCGGGCCGGCGTCTCGCACGTGCTGCCGATCACCGAGCAGAACGCGACCGCGCCGTTCGGTGACTACGGCGTCCAGAAGGACGCCATCGCCCGGATGCTCAAGGAAGAAACCGCGTCAGGAGGTTTGGTCACGACGTCGCTGCACCCCGGTCACATCAGCGGTCCGGGCTGGACGCCGATCGGTCCGCTCGGCAACCTCGACACCTCGGTGCTGACGAAGCTGTCCGCCGGCGAACCGCTCGAGGTCCCCGGTCTCGGCGCCGAGACGATGGCCCACGTGCACGCCGACGACGTCGCGCAGGCGTTCCAGCTCGCGGTCGAGCACCGCGAAGCGGCAGCGGGCGAGGACTTCTTCGTCACGGCTCCGACGGCGCTCACCGCACGCGGGTACGCCCACCTGGCAGCGTCGTGGTTCGGCCAGGAGGCCCGGCTCGACCCCGTCACGTGGGACCGGTTCCGTGAGACCACGGCTCCAGAGCACGCTGACGCCAGCTGGGAGCACCTGTCCCGCAGCCAGGTCTTCAGCACCGAGAAGGCGAGTCGTCTGCTCGGCTACGCACCGGCGTTCACCGCCGAGGAGACCGTGCTGGACGCCGTGCGCTGGCTCGTCGACCACGGTGACCTCGAGGTCGCGAACGCCCTGCTCCGCTGATCCCCGTGGTCAGGCCCGCTCCGGCTCGACCACGAGCCCTCGGTTGCGGTGCACGACCCAGACCGTCGCGGCGAACCCGGCCAGCACCGCGGCGCCGATCGTGACCGCCGTCCAGCCCCCGGCGTTCCACAGGACCGACGCCATCGCGGAGCCGATCGCCCCGCCGATGAAGTTCGAGGTGACGAAGGCGGTGTTGAGCCGGCTGCGCGCGGCAGGGTCGACCGAGAAGAGCCGGGTCTGGTTGAGCACGTTCGCGGCCTGCACGGCGACGTCGAGCAGCAGCACGGCGAGCAGCACCACGACGATCGAGTGCGCACCGATCCCGGCGACGACCAGGGAGACGAGCAGGAGCACGATCGCTCCCCCGGTGACCGGGACCGACAGCCCGCGGTCGTGCAGTCGCCCGACCCGCTGCGCCGCGACCGCGCCCGCGAGCCCCACCAGGCCGACCAGCCCGATGCGGCTGGTGGAGAAGTCGTAGGGGTCGCTGCTCAGCAGAAACGTCAGCGCGGTCCAGAACATCGTGAACACGGCGAACACCGACGCGCTGATCACGAGCGTGACCTGGACGGTCCGGTGCGTCCGGACGGCACGGAACACCGAGCGGATGAGCTGTGGGTACGCCACCTTGCCACGGGCCTCGAGCTCCGGGACGGCCCGCCGCAGCAGCACGGCGAGGACGACCGCGACGACGGCGGCGAGCGCGTAGATCGCGCGCCACCCGAACGCGTCCGCGACCAGACCGCTGATCGTCCGCGACACCAGGATGCCGGTGAGCACCCCGGACGCGATCGTGCCGACCACGCGTCCGCGCTGCGCGGGGTCGGCGAGGTCCCCGGCCAGCGGGATGAGGAGTTGCCCGGCGACCGTGGTGATCCCGACCAGCGCCAGGGCGACCAGCAGCGTCGCGAAGGTCGGTGCGATCGCGGCGAGCAGC
This sequence comes from Curtobacterium sp. ME12, assembly GCF_903970855.1. Classification (NCBI taxonomy): domain Bacteria; kingdom Bacillati; phylum Actinomycetota; class Actinomycetes; order Micrococcales; family Microbacteriaceae; genus Curtobacterium; species Curtobacterium sp. ME12. Next base: position 181,795 of record NZ_CAJCKD010000002.1, on the reverse strand, counting down.
AGCGCGACGGCGGAGGCGACGAGCACCCAGGGGATCAGGCGCCGACGGTCGAGGACGTCCCCGAGCGGCACGACGAGCAGGATGCCGACGGCGTAGCCGACCTGGGTCAGGGTGACGAGCAGCCCGGCGAGCGACGCCGAGGTGCCGAGCGACGATGCGATGTCGTCGAGCAGCGGTTGTGACCAGTACAGGTTGCCGACCGCTGCTCCCCCGGCGACGGCGAACAGCAGGGTCCGGCCGGTCGACATCGAGTGGCCCGTGGTCATGCTGCGGGTGCTCCCTCGTCCACGGCGGCCAGGGCGTTCAACGTGCGCGGATAGCCGATGAGCGGGACGAGCACGGTCAGGACGAACGTCATGTCCTCGACGCTAGGGCCGACCGCGGAACCGTGACAGGTGCTGTCCTCACCCCTCAGCCGTCACCGTCGCCGGAACAGCTCCCCGAGGTGCCACGGCCCGGGCGCGAGCCGGACGGCCGCCTCGGCTCGGACCCGGTCCTCGAGTTCGCGGTCACGGGTGAGCTCGTGGATCTCCTGCTCGGCGCGTAGCCGGAACCGCAGGCGCTGCAGGCGACCGGGCGGGCTCGCGGGGGCGGCGGTCCGCAGGGGTTCGATGTCGTTCATGCGCTGATCGCACCCTTCGTTCTGGTGACTGTGGACACCCGGCACGGCGTGCGACACGACCACCGCATCAGGCGAGCTGGCGCGCCCGCTCCGCGATGCCCTCGGTCGCCGCCCACGAGGCCAGCACCCGCAGGGCGTCGGCCGTCGGACTGCCCGGCGTCGCCGGGTAGATGGTGAGGGCGAGCCCCGGGTCCTCGGCGAGTTCGAGCGTCTGGAAGTGCAGTTCGAGCGGCCCCACGACGCTGTGCCGGAACGACTTCACGCCGGCGTAGTGGCGTCGGACGTCGTGCGCTGCCCAGAGCTCGCGGAAGTCGTCGCTCCGCATCGACAGCTCGCCGATCAGCGCGGCGAGGTCCTTGTCGTTCGGCGTCCGGCCCGCTTCGCGGCGCAGGATCGCGACGTTCGTGTGCGCGGCCCGCTGCCAGTCCTGGTAGAAGTTCCGTGCCTGCGGGTCGAGGAAGATGAAGCGCGAGAAGTTCATCGGCCGCGCGGGTGCCGCGACCAGGTCCGAGTGCATCGCGAAGCCGAGCGCGTTCGCGGCGACGATGTCCTGCCGGTTGTTGATGATCATCGCCGGGGCGTCCGTGACGACGTCGAGCAGGTACTGCAGCTCGGGCCGGACGGCAGCGACGGGCACGACACGACCGGCGCGCCGCGGGGTCTCGTTCTGGTGCTGCGACAGGTCGCGCAGGTGCTCCTGCTCGGCGGGGTCGAGCTGCAGGGCCCGGCCGATGGCGTCGAGCACGCTGTCCGACACCCCCTGCAGGTTGCCGCGTTCGAGCCGCGTGTAGTAATCGATGCTGACGCCGGCCAGGCGTGCGACCTCTTCGCGACGCAGCCCGGTGACGCGGCGGCGCGTGCCGAAGGTCTCGACGCCGGCCTGCTCGGGGGTGATGCGTGCGCGACGGCTGGAGAGGAAGTCGCGCGCTTCGTCGCGGTGGTTCATGCCGTCACGGTACTTCGCCCCGTTCGGCACGAGCGAGGGGCTGCGGGAACCCCTCTCACGTGCGCGTGAACGGGACGGAGACGATCCGGTCGTCCCCGCTCGACGGCGTCCCGCGGCCGTCGGTGTTGTTCGTGACGAACCAGAGCGTGTCCGACGGGCCCTCGAGCACCGTGCGGATGCGACCGAAGTCACCGGCGAAGTACTCGGTCGCCGTGCCGGGGTCGTCCGCGGGGACCGCCCGGAGCACCTCGCCCCGCAGGTTCGCGACGAACACCGTGTCGTCGACGACGGCGAGGCCGCTCGGGGACGCCTCGTCGGTGGACCACTGTTGCACCGGGTCGACGAACCCCTGGTCCTCGCCGCCGGTGCCCTCGACCTCGGGCCAGCCGTAGTTCGACCCGGGCTCGATCACGTTGAGCTCGTCGTTCGTGTTCTCGCCGAACTCGGACGCGAACATCGTGCCGTCCGACGACCACCCCATGCCCTGCACGTTGCGGTGCCCGAGGCTCCACACCGGCGAGCCGTCGATCGGGTTGTCGGCGGGGACGTCGCCGTCCGGGGTGAGCCGCAGGATCTTGCCCGCGAGCGAGTCCTCGTCCTGTGCGTCCGTGCTCGCGCCGGCGTCCCCGACGCTCGCGTAGAGCATGTCGTCGGGTCCGAACGCGATCCGGCCGCCGTCGTGGAACGTGTTCTTCGGCAGACCGTCGATGATCGTCGTCGCCTCGCCGAGTCCCCATGATCCGGCGCTCCCCGTCAGCTCGTACCGTTGGATCCGGTTGCCGTCGCCGGCCGTGGAGTAGACGAACAGGTCGTCGTCGTGCAGCGCGAGCCCGAGCAGGCCGCCCTCGCCGCCGTGGCTGACCCCCTCGACGGTGCCGACCCGACGGGTGGTGCCGTCGGACCGCAGCTCGAGCACCCGGGCCGAGTCGCGCTCGCTGACCAGCGCGTCGCCGCCGTCACCCGTCAGGACCACCGACCAGGGGGCCTCCAGGCCGGTGACCACGTCGGTGGTGTCGCCGTCGAGTGCCACCTGACCGGCCGACAGGTCGGCTGGCGCGGTCGCACGCGCGGACGGCGAACCGCCGCCCCGGTCGGATCCGTCCTGCTCGGTTCCGTCACCGCTCGTGCAGGCGGTGAGGGCCAGTGCGGCGACGGCGGCGAGGCCTGCCACCGACCAGAGGCGGCGGCTGCGGGGCGTTCCGACGGGTGTGTCCACGATGATCCTCCCGGGGTCGTGGGTCGATCACACACGCTGCGTTCGGGAAACCCCTGAGGGGGTCTGTCGGCACCTCCCGACGGCGCGCACGGCGGCCTACCGTCGTCGACATGCAGATCGAACCGAAGCAGCCGACCGTCAAGAACCCGCCCGAGCAGTTCACCGGCGACGTGTACCTCGACGCCATCGCCTCGCCGAAGGAGCCCGGTCAGACGATGACCGTCGCCAAGGTCCGGTTCCTGCCCGGCGCCCGCACCGCGTGGCACGCACACGCCAAGGGTCAGACCCTGCACGTCACCGAGGGCGTCGCGCGGATGGGCACCCGGGACGGCCGCGTCATCGAGGTGCAGGCTGGACAGACCGTCTACACGCCGGCCGGTGAGGAACACTGGCACGGCGCGACCCCCACCGACTACATGGAACACCTCGCGATGCTCGAGGCCGCCGACGACCCGGCGACGACCACCACCTGGCTCGAGCACGTGAGCGACGAGGAGTACACCGCATGACCACCATCGCCATCGTCGGGGCCGGCAAGGGCCTCGGCCTCGCCGTCGCCGAGCGCTTCGCCCGTGAGGGCTTCGCCGTCGCCCTGATCTCCCGCAACCAGGACCGCCTGGACGGCCTCGCCGCGGAACTGCGTGAGCGCGGCCACACCGCAGCCGGGTTCGCCGCGAACGTCCGTGACGGGGACTCCCTGCGCACCGCACTCGAGCGCGCCACCGAGCAGCTCGGCCCCATCGAGGTGCTGCAGTACAGCCCGCTCCCCGCCAAGGAGTACATGCGCCCGGTGCTCGAGACGACCGCGGACGACCTGGTCGGCCCGATCGAGTTCTCGGTCTACGGCTCGGTCAACGCCGTCCGCCAGGTGCTGCCCGGCATGCGTGCGATCGGCCACGGCACGATCCTGTTCGTCAACGGCGGCAGCGCGGTCCGACCGGGCGCCCGGGTCACCGGTACGTCGGTCGCCTTCGCGGCCGAGAGCGCCTACGCGCAGCTGCTGCACGACGCCGTCCGCGACGAGGACGTCCACGTCGGCCAGCTCATCATCCCCTTCGGCATCGACGACGGGCAGCCCGAGCACTCCGGGGAGTCCATCGCCGACCGCCTGTGGGCGATCCACACGGAGCGCGGCGACTTCCGCACCTACGCGGAGGCGCTGCCCGAGCTCGCGTGAGCGGCATCGAGTGAGCAGAAGGCGACAGGTCCGGAGACGCGACCCGTCGCCTTCTGCGCACTCCCTGACGGACTGGAGGCCCGTGGCGACGCCGCCACGGGCCTCCAGTCCGTCCCGGGGTCACGGACGGAACAGGGTGACGACGCGCGCCGCGCGCGCTGCCGCCTCGGCACGCGTGGGAGCGACGGCCAGCCCGAGCAGCCGCTGCCGGTGGAGCTCACCGAGCAGCACGGTGAAGAGCTCCGCGGCCGTGTCGGGGTCGGCTCCGGCGCGGACCAGAGCACGCCCGATCCCCATGGACGACGAGGTCGTGCTGGCCGAGGTGCCGATCCCGAAGGCGCCGGTCACTTCGTGAGCAGAAGACGTCGAGTCCGAGCAGCCGACCCGACATCTTCTGCTCACGAAGCGCAGCGCACGGAGCGAGACGCGAAGCGCAGCGGGCGCGTCAGCGTGCCCGTCGCACGGCCGGGCGTCGCCGACCCCGTGACGTCAGCCACGCCCCGGCCGTCACCACGAGGGGCAGGCCGATCGCGAGCAGGGCCAGCACTGGCCAGTCCGGCACGAACGGCATGTGGTTCACCCCGACCGGACTCTCGGTGAACCGCAGGGTCAGGGCGCGGATCGGCAGGAGTCCGAGGAGCGTCCCGATCACCGAGCCGACCGTGGCCAGGATCGCCGCCTGCCAGGTCGACACCCCTCGGCGCAGGCGTGGTGCGGCGCCGACGGCGTCGAGCACCTCGTCGTCCCGCCGGCCGTCGGACCGGGCGAGCCCGATCGCGACCGCCGTCGCACCGATGGTGACGGCGGCCGCCAGTGCGAGCACGATCGCCCGGATGATCGCCCCGTTGTCGACCGGACCGGCTTCGTAGGTGAACGTCGGGCCGCTCCACCGCGCACGGTCGTCCCCACCGAAGCTCTGCCACGCCGAGCTCAGCTCGTCCCACTGGGCCGGCTGGATGTCGTGGGGCAGCGTCGTGACGAGCATGCCGTCGACCACGGGGACGCCGTACCGTTCGGCGGTCGCCTTCGTCATGAAGACGCCGACCTGGATCCGCGGGGTCTGCACGTCGAGCACCGCGGGGATCGAGACACTGGCCGCCGGGCGGCTCCGCTCGGTGATGGGCTCGCTGTCCCACGTCCGGTCGTGGAAGGTGTCGATCCGGACCGCACCGTCGTGGGCGTACTCGGGCCAGAGCGACACCGCCCGACCGTCCTCGAGCGCGCTCCGGACGGCGGCTGACGGGCGGTGTCCGGTGAGCACGGCGTAGTCGTCCTCGGTGCCCGTCCAGATGTGCGGCGTCGATGCGCTCGCGGTGTCCAGGTAGTACGAGCAGCTCGTCGTGTCGTTGGCGGGGCAGTCGTACGCGCTCCAGCGGTGCGGGATCGTGATGGTCGATGGGGTGTCGCCCGGCTGCTCCTGCGCGACACCGAGCACCCGGATGCGGTCCTGGTCGAAGACCCCGGACACCACCTTCGCGGCGTGGGCCGTCAGTTCCGCGTCGTGGCGGCCGGTGCTCCCACCCTCCTTCGTCTCGGTCAGCACCTCGGCGGTCGCCACCCCGACCGCCGTCGTGTACTCGTACCCGCGGACGTACTGGGCGTGGCTCGACGCACTCCACGTGATCACGACCGATGCCACGAACACGACGCTCATCACGCTCGCCAGCACCGGCACCGTGCGGACCGGGTTGCGGCGGGCGTCGCGGGCGGCGAGTCGTGCGGACAGCCCCGCGCGGGCGGTGAGCCGGGTGACCAGGGCGAGCAGCCACGGTGAGCAGACGGCGATGCCGAGCTGCATCAGGCACGGCCCGATCGCGACGCCGGCACCGACGACCCAGGCCCACCGGTCCTGCTGCACCGGGCGGTCGTTGAGCATGAGCACCCCGACGCCGCACGCCAGCGTCATCACGGCGCCGAGGACCACGAGCAGCGGCCCCCAGACACGCCGACGACGGCGGGCCGGCCGGCTGACGGGCACCGGACGGAGCGAGCCCCGGAGCGCCGCAAGCACGTTGATGCGGGTCGCCGACCGTGCGGCGACGAGCGCGGAGACGAGTCCGGCGAGCACCCCGGCGGCCGCGATGGACAGCAGCAGGAGCGGCGGCACGTGCAACCCGGGGAACGACGCCACGTTGCCGTTGTCGATCAGCCGGAACGCGAGCACGCCGATCCCGGTGCCGGCCGCTACCCCGAGGACCGCGCCGACGAGCCCGAGCACCAGGCCCGACCCGGCGACGATCGTGCGGACGAACCGCTTGTCGCCACCGACGCTCGTGACGATGGCGTACGAGCGGGTGTCCGCCCGGGTGCCGACCAGGAACGCGGCCCCGGCGAGCAGGGCGACCTCGAACATCGCGAAGACACCGAGCAGTGCCATCGCGCCGAGGTACCAGCCGAGCGTCGAACTCGCGGTGCCACCGGGGAGCCGCGCGTCCGGCGGGTCGAGCACGACCGGACGCGACTGCACGACGATGCCGTGCGCGTTGAGCTGCCGGATCTCCGACCACGTCGGGGCGTCCGACGGCAGGTACACGGTGACGTCGGTGAGCCCGACGTCGTCGGTGGTGTCGGTCGTCGCGAGCGTCGTGCCCCACGGCAGGAACACCCCCTGCGACCCCGGGTCCGTCCCCAGGTCCGTCATCGTGCCGGTGATCGTGAAGCGCTTGGTGACCGGGTCGGTCAGGTCCACCGTGTCGCCGATCCGCGCCCCCAGGCGTGCGAGCGTGGCCGGCGTGACCATGAGCCCACTGCGCGTGGTCGGCGCGGAACCGTCGAGCACGTGCCAGTGGCCCTCGAGCGACGGGTCCCAGACGCTGCCCTCCACAGCGGTCAGTCCGACCGGGCCGTTCTCCCCCTGGAGCACGACGGGCGTGCTCCCGACCGGGATCGAGAGTGCGCCGTCGGGTACGTGGGCCAGGATGTTCGTGAACGGCGAGTCCTCGTCCGACTCCGTGACGGGGCTGTTCCGCTCCGAGTCCGTGAACTCCCACTGCACCGGGTCCTGCACCATGCCGGGCAGGTCCGGGCCGGACACGCGCATCTGCGCCGATGCCTGGCCGAGGTCGTAGTCCAGCCGCTCGGTCACCGTGGCCTGCGTCGACTGCACCACGACGGCGACGGCGGCGAACCCGGCGGTCGGGATCCCGATGAGCGCGATGATCAGGGCCGCGCGGCCCGCCTTGGCGAACGCCAGTCGACGCCCCAGACGGAGCGCCGGTCTCAGGGCGAACGGCGTCCGGTCGGTCCCGGCACGCCGACCCCGGCTCACGAGGCGGTCCGGTCCGTCAGCGCCGCCTCGACGCCCGAGTACACGGTCTCGTCGACCACCCGACCGTCGCGCAGGAACACGATCCGGTCCGCCCAGGCCGCGTGCCGGGCGTCGTGGGTCACCAGGAGCGCACCGGCCCCGGCGTCGACGTGCCGACGGAGCATGCGGAGCACGACCTCGCCGGTCTGCGAGTCGAGGGCACCGGTCGGTTCGTCAGCGAGCACGAGCCGGCGCTCGCCGACCACCCCACGGGCGATCGCGACGCGCTGCTGCTGCCCGCCCGACAGGTCGTCGGGGTAGGCGTCGGCGCGGTGCGACAGTTCGACGTTGTCGAGCGCGAGCTCCGCGGCACGGCGGGCTTGCGAGGCCTTCCACCCGTCGAGCTCGAGTGGCAGTGCCACGTTCTCGACCGCGGTCAGCGAGGGGATCAGGTTGAAGTCCTGGAACACGAACCCGATGAGTCGGCGGCGCAGCGCTGCGAGCTCCTTGGCGGGACGGTCGGACACGAAGGCGCCGTCGATCAGCACCTCACCGCTCGTCGGCGGCAGCAGGGTGCCGGCGCAGGCGAGCAGTGTCGACTTGCCCGAGCCGGAGGTGCCCATCACGGCCACCATCTCGCCACGCTCGACCCGCAGGTCGATGCCGGCCAGGGCCGTGACGGCCTTCGCACCGGAGCCGTAGTGCACGCTCACGGCGTCGAGCTGCAGGAGCGGTGCGGCGGTCACCGTGCGCTCCGGGCAGCGGCGTCAGCGTCAGCAGCACGGTCGGCACCGGCAGGCGCCGCAGGGTGCTCGTCCGGCCGGTACCGCGCGACACTCGACTCCACGTGGTCGAGCCAGCGCACCTCGGCCTCGGCCTGGAACACCATCGACTCGAGCACGAGCGACCACGCCAGGTCCGTCGACGGGTCGGTCGTGCGCTTCAGTCGTGTCAGGTCCTGCAGGTTCCGGATCGCGGCACCACGCTGCACCTGCACCAGCCGGGCGACGTCGACCCCGGGCACGGTCACGGCCAGGGCGAACTTGATCGCCAGCTCGTCGCGGCCGCGCTTGGCCGGCACGGGTTCGCTGAACCAGCGCGCCACCTCCGCGCGACCCGCGTCGGTCGCCGTGTAGACGACGTGTCCGTCGTCGTCGGCGTCGCCGCGGGCCACGAGGCCGTCGCGTTCCAGGCGGTCCAGGGTCGTGTAGACCTGGCCGATGTTCAGCGGCCAGCTCCCGCCCGTGCGGTGCTCGAACTCCCCCCGGAGCTGGTACCCGTAGCCGGGTCCCCCCACCAGCAGCGCGAGTACGCCCATCCGAACGCTCATGACACTTCCCCTGTCTCCGGGCCACCGTGGCCATACTGAGTATGCACATACCTGGTATGCCTCCGCAAGCGCGGATCTGGACAGGGCTGGGAACAGACGGGAGGCGCGGTGCCAGCTGGCACCGCGCCTCCCGTCCGACCGGTCGTCGCGTTCGCGACCCGCGGTCGCGTCCTGAGGGTCAGTGCCCCAGCTTCGCCAGCTCCTCGAACTCGTCGTCGGTCAGCTCGACGGTGGCACCCGCGAGGTTGTCCTCCAGGTGCGCGACGCTCGACGTGCCGGGGATCGGCAGCATCACCGGAGAGCGCTTGAGCAGCCAGGCGAGCGCGAGCTGCGCCGGGGTGGCACCCTTGCGCTCGGCGATCTCGGTGAGCGGCGAGTCGTCGCCGGTCAACCCGCCGGTGGCCAGGGGGAACCACGGGATGAAGCCGATGCCCTGCTCCTCGGACCAGTCGAGCAGTTCCTCGGCGTCACGCTTCTGCAGGTTGTAGAGGTTCTGCACGGAGACGATCGTGGCGATCTCCTGCGCGGCCTTGACCTCGTCGACGGAGACCTCGGACAGGCCGATGTGGCGGATCTTGCCCTCGTCCTGCAGCTTCTTCAGCTCGCCGACCTGGTCCTCGAGCGGGACCTTCGGGTCGATGCGGTGCAGCTGGAACAGGTCGATGCGCTCGAGGCCCAGGCGGCGCAGGCTCATCTCGGCCTCTTGCCGGAGGTACTCCGGGCGGCCGACGGGCGGCCAGACGTTCGGGCCGGTGCGGGTCAGGCCGGCCTTCGTGGCGATGACGACGTCGTCGCCGTACGGGTGCAGGGCCTCCTTGAGGAGTTCCTCGGCGACGTAGGGGCCGTACGAGTCGGCGGTGTCGAAGAAGTTCACGCCGAGCTCGACCGCGCGCTTGAGGACGCGGATCGCCTCGTCGTGGTCCTTCGGCGGTCCCCAGACGCCGGGGCCGGTGAGCTGCATGGTGCCGTAGCCGAGCCGGTTGACCTCGAGGTCGCCGCCGATGCGGAAGGTGCCGGAGGACGCGGCCGGACGGTTCGTGGTGTCAGTGCCTGTGGTCATGACCCCGGTCTACGCCCGGTGCGTTGCCGGTCGCTGAGTCGGTGTCCCCCGACCGCTGCCCGGATTCGCAGGGGTCTCCGGACGGGTGGGCCGCGGGTACGGGGTCTCGCCGCGTTCGAGTCCGCCGACGAGCTTGGTGAGCCGGTTCGTCCGCACCGTGGCGTTCGGGGCGGTGGTGATGCGGTGCAGCACGGCGTACCGGTTCGTGGCGTCGAGCTCGGCGAACAGCGCGGCGGCAGCGGGCGCGGCGTCGAGCGCGGTCTGCAGGTCCTCCGGCACCGTGGCGGTGGCCGACCCGGCGTAGGCGCGGTCCCACCGGCCGTCGGCCTTGGCGCGCTCGATCTCGGCGTGCCCGCGCTCCCGCATCCGCCCCTCGGCGACGAGTGCGGCGACCAGGCCGAGGTTCCGCTGCGACCACAGCGAAGCCTTCCGGCGCGGGGTGAACCGCTGGCGGTAGGTGGTGTCGTCGCGTCCGCGCCGCTGCCCGTCGATCCAGCCGGAGCACAGGGCTTCGTCGAGGGCCGTGTCGTACGTCAGGGTCGTCGGCTCCGTGACGCCCTTCTTCGCCAGGACGAGCCACACCCCGTCGGGTTCGTGCTCGTGGTCGTCGAGCCAGGCACGCCACGCGGCGGTGTCCGGCAGCACCAGGTCGACGATGTCCATGCGGTCATCGTAGGACCGGCCGGCGACGTCGGTCCGGACCGGCCGACCTCGCCGATCAGCACCGTTCAGGCCGCGCTGCTGCTGATCCGGGTCGCGCTCGCCCAGTCGTGCACCCAGTCGGGCACGGTCAGGTCGCGGTCGGCCCCACCCGCCGCCTCGAGCAGGTCCGCGGTCGGGACCGTCCCGCCGGAACGCCGCAGGAACCGGGCCTGCACCACGGCGCGGGCCATCACGGCACCCTGTCGCACGAACGTCTGCTCCAGGTACACGGCACGGTCGTCGACCCCGAGCACGTGGGTCCGGAGCTCGAACCGCTGCCCGAGCGTCAGCGACCGCTTGTACGTGATCGTCTGCGCCGACACGACGGGGTACCAGCCGTGCTCGGACAGCGCGGCCCAGTAGCCGGAGCGGAGCATCAGGTCGAGCCGACCGAGGTCGAGCATCGACAGGTACTTGCCGTTGTTGACGTGCCGCAGCGGGTCGAGGTCGGTCGGGACCACGCGGAACGGCGTCCGCGCCTCGTCCCAGAGCGACGCCCGGCGCCGTCCGCCGACCCGAGCGCGCAGACGGGTGCGCAGCTGCAGCAGGAGCAGTCGGAAGTACAGGTTCACGGGTCGATCACACCAGTGCGCGGAGGACTCGTGCGAGCACCTTGGAGGAACCTCACGAAGCCGGCGGGCGACGTCGACGCACGATCAGCCGCTCTCGACAACAGCGGTGCGGTGGGCGGGGTCGCTTCAGCCGGGGAGGCCGCCGCCGGCACCCGTGATGCCGGGGTGTGCGGACTTGGCGAGCCCCTCGGTCACGGAGTGCGCGGCTTCGGCGTCGGTGGTGGCACGTGCGCCGTCCCACGGGCCCGACAGGTCGTCGAGCTCCTCGAGCGCCCGCCGCCGACGGCGGTTCTGCACCTCGAGCACGACGAGCAGGACGCCGATGACGACGACCACGGCGATGACGATCCAGATGACGACCACGACACTCCCCCGAGCCCGGGGCACCTGCCCCGTCCCCCGCAGCGTAGTGGTGCGGAGGCGGGTACAGCCAGTGCCTCCCGCAGCCAGGGGGACCGGGAGTAGACCTGCAGCATGCAGACACGCAAGCTCGCAGACCTCGAGGTCGGCCCGATCGGCCTCGGAACCATGGGCATGAGCGCCTTCTACACGGGCGCCGGCACCGACGACGACGAGTCGATCCGCACCATCCACCGCGCGATCGACCTCGGCGTCACCCTGTTCGACACCGCCGAGGCGTACGGCCCCTACACGAACGAGGAACTCTTGCGCCGTGCGCTCGAGGGCCGTCGCGACGACGTCGTCATCGCGACCAAGTTCGGCCTGTACCACCACGAGGCCGGTGAGGAGACGCCGACGCAGCAGCGCGGGATCTCCAGCAAGCCCGAGTCCGTGCGCGAGGCCCTCGAAGGATCCCTCCGCCGCCTCGGTACGGACCACATCGACCTCTACTACCAGCACCGCGTCGACCCGGCCCTCCCGATCGAGGACGTCATCGGCCAGCTGGCCGGCTTCGTGCAGGAGGGCAAGATCCGGCACATCGGACTGTCCGAGGCCGGTGCCGAGACCATCCGCAAGGCGCACGCCGTCCACCCGATCACCGCGCTGCAGAGCGAGTACTCCCTGTGGACGCGCGACCCCGAGGGCGACGTGCTCGACACCCTGCGCGAGCTCGGCATCGGCCTGGTCCCCTACTCGCCGCTCGGCCGCGGCTTCCTGACGGGTGCCATCACGAAGCCGTCCGACCTGGACTCCGACGACTTCCGCCTGGCGAACCCGCGCTTCCAGCAGGAGGCGTTCGAGCAGAACATGCGCATCGTCGACGCGGTCAAGGAGATCGCGACCGAGGCCGGGGCCACCCCGGCACAGGTGTCGCTCGCCTGGCTGCTGGCCCAGGGCGACGACATCGTCCCGATCCCCGGCACGAAGCGGGTCTCCCGCCTCGAGGAGAACGTCGGCGCAGCCGACCTGACCCTCACGGCGGACCAGCTGTCGCGCCTGTCGGCGCTGCCGGTCCCGACCGGTGACCGCTACCCCGACATGTCGACCATCGGTCGGTAGACGCACCACCTGACGGACGGGAGGCCCGTGACGGATCCGTCACGGGCCTCCCGTCCGTCGTCGGTCGCGTCTCAGACCTCGGCGGCGAAGGACGCGGCGCGGAGCTGCAGGTCCTCGATGCGCTGCAGGCGCGCGGCCTCGACGTCGTAGCCCTCGTAGGCCGGCGGCGGCAGCTTCCGGACGTTCCGCGAGCACTGGAAGTCCTGGCAGACCAGGGTGCCGACCGTGTTGCCGTTCCGGCCGGCCGGGCCCGACCGCTTCGCGCTGTAGAAGGCGACGTCGTTCGGCAGCTTGACGTCCTGGCACCACGAGCACTGGGCACGGGAGCGGGGCGAGGCCTCGGCCTGCCGGAACAGGATGCCGATCAGGTCGCCGTCCAGGGTCGGCACGACGGCGTACGCACGCCGCCCGATCTTCGGGTCGCGCCAGCCGAGGTAGTCGAGCGCGTCCCAGTCGAGTGTCTCGAAGCCGGCGGGCAGCGTGAGGTCTGACACCTCCTTGCGCGAGGCGTTGACGAAGGACGTGCGGAGGGTCTTCTCCACGATGGGGAGCATGGGTGATCGCTTTCGTACGGCCCCGGGGCGTGCGGACGCACACCGCACCGGGCGGAGGAGGTCAGGGTTCGACGAGGGCGGCCGCACCCGAGGGCGCGACCGGGGGCCTCACGCCCTGATGCCGGCGATACGGGCGCCGACCACCTCCTGGAAGCTCACCCGACCAGCCTACGACCGGGTGTCAAGCCCGCGCCGGTCAGTGCAGCCGTGATCGGCCGGGCGAGGTCGGTTCGGCGTCGCCGTGACCAGGACGACCGAGCCCTCGTACGTCGGGCGGATCCGGAGCGACCCGTGCCGCCGGTCCCACTCCCCCGACTCCAGCGCGGTCCGGAGCGCGGCCACCGACCGCCGCACGGTGAACTCGTCGACCAGGCCCCACGCCGGGTCCGCCTGGCGCACGCCGGGGTCGAGCAGTCGCTCGGGGCGGGCGTAGTACGCCTCGGCGAACCCGTCGACGCACGTGAACGGGATCGGCAACGGGGTGCTGGTGACGGTGTCGCCGACCAGCGCGTCGGCGATCCGCGGCAGCGCCGGGTGGCGACGGGCATCGGCCGCCAGCACCTCGGGGGCGTACTCGGCGAGCCAGGAGCGCTCGATGCGGTCGGGGTCGAACGTCAGGACCACGATCGGGCCCCGGGTCACTCGACGCACCTCGGCGAGCCCGCGCTCGAGGTGGTCCCACTCGTGCAGCGAGAAGGTCGTCATCGCGGCGTCGAAGGTGTCGTCGGCGAAGGGCAGGTCCGCGCCGGGCTCCACGGTCCGCACGTCACGGTCGGTCGGCGTGTACGGAACGGTACCGGCACCGATGTCCAGCACCGTCCGGGCGTCACCGAGCGCCTTCGCGACCGCACGGGCGAACGCCGGTTCGGGCCGACGGTGCTGCCGGTGGTCCGCATCCCCCGCTGAGCCGTCCGTCGTCCTCGTCACGTCCCCACCCTACGAACCCGCGCTGCTATGTTCGACGGATGCTCGCAGACAGTGGTCTCGGATTCGTCGTCGTCCTCTACGCCCTGTTCGTGCTGGCGCTCGCCGTGCTGGCCGTCGCCCTCATCGTGCTCGTGTTCGCCGCGATCCGCGTGCTGCGCTTGTCGGCGACGGAGCGTCAGCTGCGCATCGAACGGATGCGCTCGCCGGAGCGGTTCGACGACGACGTCCCACCTCAGGCCTGACGGTCCGACCGCGGCGCTGGCGCTCGCGCCCGTCCGCCGGCCGGGTCAGTCGACCGACTCGGACTCGGACGCCGACTCGCGCAGGGCCGCGTACTGCTCGGCGCGCTCCGTCGCGGCCCAGCTGCCGAGCAGCGCGAGCGATCGCTCGGACTCGCTGCCCGGTTCGGCCGAGTACGAGAACAGCGTCAGGCCGGGGTCGGCGACCAGGTCGAGCGCCTCGTAGGACAGCCGCAGCTCCCCCACGATCGGGTGGTCGATGCGCTTCTTGCCGGTGCGCTGCATCCGGACGTCGTGGGCGGCCCACCAGCCGCGGAACTCCTCGCTCCGGGTGGAGAGCTCGCCGACGAGCGTGATGAGCCCCGGCTCGCAGGGGTTCGACACCGCGGCGGTCCGGAGCACGGCCACGGCGTCCTTCGCGGTCTGCGCCCAGTCCGGGAAGAAGTCGCGGGCGGCCGGGTCGAGGAACGTGAAGCGTGCGGTGTTCACCGGGCGTCCGGGGCCGGCGAACATCGGTGCGTAGAGCGCACGGCCGAGCTCGTTCGTCGCGACGACGTCCCCGCGCTCGTTCCGCACCCAGGCCGGCGCACCGGTGATCGCGTCGAGCAGTCGCTGCACTCCCGGGCGCACGCGGGTCGGCACATTCCGGTGCATGACCTTCGCGCCGGAGTTCGCCAGGCGCGTGAGGTCCCACAGGTGCGCACGCTCGTCCTCGTCGAGCTGCAGGGCGCTCGCCAGGCCCTCGAGGACGCTGTCCGAGACGCCCTTGAGCGAGCCGCGTTCGAGCCGCGTGTAGTAGTCGACGCTGACGCCGGCGAGCATGGCGACCTCGTGCCGACGCAGCCCGGGCACGCGTCGGACCCCGCCGCCGAACGACGGCATGCCGACCTGCTCGGGGGTGAGCCGCGCCCGCCTGGAGGACAGGAAGTCGCGGATCTCGTTGCGCACGTCGATACCCATGCGACGAGCGTACGTGCCCGTGCCGTGCATCCGGCAGGCGGGAGGGCCGCGGCGGGGCCGCCGGCCGTCTCTGACTGGTCACGACACGTCGCGTGCCGTGCGCCGTCCCGTCGCAACCTGTCGGCTGGTGGCGCCGCAGGCGACGGCCTGTGACCGCGCGTCGGCGTCTGGCGGGGTGTTGCGACCGCCCGGAGCGGACGGGAGGCGCGGGGCGGCCCCGCCACGCGCCTCCCGTACGCCGTCTGGTCGCGTTCCGTTGCGTGACCGGCCGTGCCCGACCGGTCGCGACACGTCGCGTGCCGCCCGCCGTCTGGTCGCGACCTGTCGGCTGGTGGCGCCGCAGACGACGGCCTGTGACCGCTCGCCGGCGTCCCGCGGGGTGTTGCGACCGCCTGCCGCCACGGGCTTCCTCCGCTGGGGGGCGCGGTCAGGGCGCGGCGTCGGACCCGATGCGCACCCGCGCGACGCGGTGACCGTCCATGGAGGTCACCTCGAGGCGGTGGCCGCCAGCCAGGACGACGTCACCGACCTCGGGGACGCGGTCCAGCTGCACCTGCACGAGCCCTCCCACGGTCTCGTAGTCGCCGTCCGGCAGGACCGGGCCGCCGTCCGCAGCCAGGTCCTCGAGCACCGTGGCTCCGTCGACGCCGTCGTGCGCGAGCACCGACTCGTCGTACTCGGTGGAGTCCCACTCGTCGCGGATGCGGCCGACGAGGTCCTCGAGCAGCGCCTCGAGCGTGACCATGCCGGCGCTGCCGCCGTACTCGTCGACCACCAGGGCGATCTGGTGGCCGTCGGTGCGCATGTCCGCGATCGCACTCGACAGCGACTTCGTCTCCGGCAGGGCGAGCACCGGCCGGACGAGCGTGGCGACCGGGGCCGCGGGGTCGACCGGACGCAGCAGGTCACGGAGGTGCACGAAGCCCTCGACCTCGTCGCGCCCGCCGGAGGTCACGAGGTACCGAGTGTGCCCCGCCGCGATGGCCCGGTCGGTGGCCTCGGCGACGGAGAGACCGGCGTCCAGCGTCGAGACGTCGTACCAGGGGCGCATCGACTCGCGCAGGATGCGGTCACCGGCGTCCAGGGCGCTGCGGGCGATCCGGCGTCCCTGCTCGTCGACGCCGGTGTGCTCGTCGACCAGCCCGCGGAGCTCCTCGGTGCTCATCGACTCGCTGCGGGCGTCCGGGTCACCACCGAGCAGTCGCACGACGGTGTCGGTGGACTTCGAGAGCAGCCAGATCACCGGCCGCATCAGCACGGCGAAGCGCTCCAGTGTCGGGGCGACGGCCATCGAGAAGCCCTCGGCACGCTGCAGGGCGAGGCGCTTCGGCACGAGCTCGCCGAACACGAGCGACAGGTACGCGATGACGAGGGTCATCAGCACGAGCGCGACGGCTTCCGCCGTGCCCTGCTCGAGGCCGAGCCCCTGGAACAGCGGCGCGACGTCGGGTGCGATCGAGGACGCACCGTACGCGGCGGAGAAGAACCCGGCGACGGTCACGCCGATCTGCACAGCGGACAGGAACCGGTTCGGGTCACGGCCGAGCTCGGCGACCCGCATCCCGCGGGGGCCGCGGCGTTCGAGCTGCTGCAGCTGGGATTCGCGGAGGGAGACGAGTGCGATCTCGGCGGCCGCGAAGACCCCGCCGACGAGCACGAAGAGGATGACGAGCCCGAAGGCGATCCAGGTGTCAGCGCCCATCAGCGGGCAGCCGCCTCGGATCGACGACGGGCGGGCGGTCTGTGGGGATCGTCCATGCCTGTGAGTCTGCACAGGCCGACTGGGACATCACCGTGCTGTCGCTCGACAGCGGCTGTGGATCCCGCGTCGCGACGGGTTCGGACGCTGTGGCGCGCGGTCGCTACAGGGTGAGCGAGCGGCCGATGCGGGCCTCGAGCCACGCCTTCGGGTCGATCGGCGTGACGCCGTCCATCAGGACCTCGAGGTGCAGGTGCGCACCGGTCGAGACGCCGGAGGACCCGACGAGCCCGATGAACTGGCCGGCAGCGACGGTGTCGCCGACCTTGAGCGGCGAGGAGCCGGGGATCATGTGACCGTAGAGCGTGGAGACCTGACGGCCGTCGACCACGTGGTCGATGATGACCGCGTTGCCGTACGAGAAGTAGGTGCCGGAGACCCGGACCTTGCCCGCGGCGACGGCGCCGATCGGCGTGCCCATGCCCGGGGTGAAGTCGAGACCCTGGTGCAGCGACGAGCACGCGCCGCACGGTGCCGAGCGGTACCCGAAGCCGGAGCTCATCTGCACCGGGCCGGGGAACGGCGAGCGGACCGCGCCGCCGAACGACACGGCGCCGCCCGCGGTCGCCGCGGTGTCGGCCGGACCAGCGGTCTTCGTGGAGACCGTCGAGCCGCCGCCGACGGTGAACCCGTCACGGTCGAACCCGGCGGCCGTGACCGCCTGGGTCACGGCGTAGTCCTGGGTGCGCACGACGGGCGCGATGGTCGAGGTGGCCATCGAGGTCCCGGCGCTCGCGTGGGCGGGCATGGCCGATGCGGCGAACATCGCGATGGCGGCCGCGGCGCTGGTGAGCGTGATGCGTCCGGCACGGGCCGACCGGGAGGCCGGGGGTGCGCTGGCGACGCGGGTCACCTTGGGTGCGGGGCGGCGGACGACGCGCTGGATGCGGTCGTCGACGTGCTCGGTGGTGGCGCGTGCGGCTGCGGAGCGGCGGCCGGCCGGCTCGGTGGCCGAGGACGCGAGGACGACGGCCTGCACTGGCGTGGTGATCTTCGCGGCCTTCGGCACCTTGGCCGGCTTCGCGGCCTTCGCCGGCTTGACGGCCTTCGCTGCCTTGGCCGGCTTCTCGGACCTGGCGGCCTTCGCGACCGGGGCGGTCTTGCTGCGACGGTGCGGTCCGCGGGCTGCTGCGCGCTCGGCCTCGAGGGCGGCGCGACGGGACAGGTGCACCACCGGGGTCTCCGGGTGCTGGTCGAGTTCGGGTGCAGTCGTCATGGCCGCCCACCATTCTGCACGACTCTGTCGCTTTGTACAGGCCCTTTCGTGATCTTTTCGTTACCGAGTGTGCTGGGAGGCCCCTGATCACCACGGCCTCGGGCGTCCCCCCGGGCCCTGCGCATCGGTACGGTCAGGGGAAAGCGACGGAAGGACCCGCACCATGGCCCGGTCGCCGCGTGAGCGGTACGGAACGGTCGACCTGGCGTCGGCCGACGTCGTGCTGGCCGGTACCCAGGAACTCCTGCCCGTGCTCCGGGCTGCAGCCGTGCGTGCCGGGATCGACGCCGCGCGGATGCGGGTCATCGGGGTCGATGACCTGCCGGACCCCGAGGAGACGTGGGACGCGGCGCTGGCCGTCATCGCCATCCGCCGTCCGGGTGACGACCCCGCGTTCCACCGGGCGCAGGCGGCTGCCGAGCTCATCGCGCCGATGCTCGCGCCGCACGCCGTCCGCATCGTCGTCACCGTGTCCGGGGTGACGCGGCTCGCACCGAAGCTCGAGCGCACCCTGACGTCCGAGGTCCTGCACCAGATCGATGCGGCGTCGGCGTCGTCCGGGTTCCGCCGGCCGTTCCGGCCCCTGCGCATGCGGCTCGGGCTCGCCGGGCTCCGTGCCGCCGGCGTCCGGGTGTTCCGCGTCTCGATCGGCGACTGAGGCTCAGGCTCCGTCGGGTCCGGAACCGTGGACGGCGCTCGCCTGCACCGACGGGTGTGGAGGAGCGGCGTGTGCGACGACGGAGACGCTGCCGACGGCGAGCACGAGCGCCAGCGCACCGGCGGTGCAGGCCGTCCCGATCCGCCGCAGCCGCGACCGGCTGCCACGCTGGCGCGGTGCGAACCGCCCGGCGCTCCGTCGGGGTTCGGGGCCGACGAGCCAGGGCCCGGAGCCGTCCGGGTCGTACGAGAACGGGCCGGAGCCGTCCGGCGCGTACCGGTAGGGCCCGCTGCCGTCCGAGGCGTACGCGGACCGCAGGTCCTCCGCGGTCCAGCCGAAGTCGTCCGGGGTCTGCCGTGTGGTGGTCATGCGCGCTCTCCCTCGCTCTGGTGCTGCGGAAGACCAGTCCACGCACCGTTCCTATGTGTCGACAGTGCGCCTCCAGGGTGTCGGCCGAGCATCTGCCGCGCGGACGCGGGGGCCATGTATCTTGATGTCGAGACATCCTGCGCCACGAGTACCGTGGACGTACCGACGGTCGAACAAGGGAGTACCCGCCAGCATGGCCAAGATCATCTACACCCTCACGGACGAGGCGCCGTTCCTCGCCACCCACTCCTTCCTCCCGGTCATCCAGGCCTTCGCCGGCACCGCGGGTGTCGACGTCGAGACCCGCGACATCTCGCTCGCCGGCCGGATCATCGCCCAGTTCCCGGAGCGGCTCACCGACGAGCAGCGCCTGGACGACGCCCTCGCCGAGCTCGGCGACCTGGCGAAGACCCCCGAGGCGAACATCATCAAGCTGCCGAACATCTCGGCGTCGATCCCCCAGCTCAAGGTCGCGATCAAGGAACTGCAGGCGCAGGGCTACGACCTGCCCGACTACCCGGACGAGGCCACGACCGACGAGCAGCGCGACGTCCGCGCCCGCTACGGCCGCGTCCAGGGCAGCGCCGTCAACCCGGTGCTGCGCGAGGGCAACTCCGACCGGCGCGCACCCCTGTCGGTCAAGAACTACGCCCGCAAGCACCCGCACCGCATGGGCGCCTGGTCGCGTGACTCGAAGACGAACGTCAGCACCATGGGTGTCGACGACTTCCGGTCGAACGAGAAGTCCTGGATCGCCCCCGCCGACGACGTCCTGACGATCACCTTCGTGGCCGAGGACGGCACCGAGCAGGTCCTCAAGCAGTCGATCCCCGTGCTGCAGGGCGAGGTCGTCGACGGCACCGTGCTGCACGTGGCCGCCCTCGAGACGTTCCTGCGGGAGCAGATCGAGCGCGCCGCCGCCGAGGACGTCCTGTTCTCCGTGCACCTCAAGGCCACGATGATGAAGATCTCGGACCCGATCATCTTCGGGCACGTCATCAAGGCGTTCTTCCCGTCGGTCTTCGAGCGCTACGGCGCCGACCTGGCCGCCGCGGGCCTGACCCCGAACGACGGCCTCGGCTCGATCCTCGCCGGCCTCGGTGCGCTGCCGAACGGCGCCGAGATCGAGCGTGCCTTCAAGCAGGGCATCGCCGACGGCCCCGAGCTCGCCATGGTCGACTCGGACAAGGGCATCACGAACCTGCACGTGCCGAGCGACGTCATCGTCGACGCCTCGATGCCCGCGATGATCCGCACCTCGGGCCACATGTGGGGCCCGGACGGCGACGAGCACGACACCCTCGCCGTCATCCCCGACTCGAGCTACGCCGGCATCTACCAGGCCGTGCTCGACGACTGCCGCGCCCACGGCGCCTTCGACCCGTCGACGATGGGTTCCGTGCCCAACGTCGGCCTGATGGCGCAGAAGGCCGAGGAGTACGGCTCGCACGACAAGACGTTCGAGCTCCCCGGCGCCGGCGTCGTCCGCGTCACGACCGCCTCGGGCGACGTCGTCATCGAGCACGACGTCGAGCCCGGTGACATCTGGCGCGCCTGCCAGACCAAGGACGTCGCCATCCGTGACTGGGTGAAGCTCGCAGTCACCCGCGCCCGTGCCTCCGCGACGCCGGCCGTGTTCTGGCTCGACGAGACCCGCGCGCACGACGCGAACCTCATCGGGCTCGTCCGGAAGTACCTCGGCGAGCACGACACCGACGGCCTGCAGATCGAGATCCTCGCGCCCGAGGACGCCATGCGCTTCTCGCTCGAGCGGATCCGCCGCGGCGAGGACACCATCTCGGTCACCGGCAACGTCCTGCGCGACTACCTGACCGACCTGTTCCCGATCATGGAGCTCGGCACCTCGGCGAAGATGCTCTCCGTCGTCCCGCTGCTCGGCGGTGGTGGCCTGTTCGAGACCGGTGCCGGTGGTTCCGCACCGAAGCACGTGCAGCAGCTCGTGCAGCAGAACTACCTGCGCTGGGACAGCCTGGGCGAGTTCCTCGCACTGGCGGTCAGCCTCGAGCACCTCGCCGACGTGACGGGCAACGAGCGGGCGAAGATCCTGGGCGAGACCCTCGACCGTGCCACCGGGACGTTCCTCGAGCAGGACAAGTCCCCGGGCCGGAAGCTCGGTTCGATCGACAACCGCGGCAGCCACTTCTACCTGGCGAAGTACTGGGCTGAAGAGCTCGCGGCGCAGACCCAGGACACCGAGCTCGCAGCGTCGTTCGCGGACCTCGCGGCGAAGCTCGGTGAGCAGGAGCACACCATCGTCGACGAGCTCGTCTCGGTGCAGGGGCAGCCGGCGGACATCGGCGGCTACTACCGCCCCGACGACGCCAAGACGAGCGCGGTCATGCGTCCGTCCGCCACGTTGAACGCGGCGCTGGCAGCGCTGTAGCAGCGACCAGTCCACGGACGGGAGGCCCGGTGCCAGCTGGCACCGGGCCTCCCGTCCGTCCGTGGTCGCGTCCACGGCCGCGTTCGGTGAGCAGGAATGGTCGGGTCCGCACCACGAACCCGACCATTCCTGCACACGAAGTGGGCGCGAGGGGACCCGGGTGACGCGCGGGGGGTCAGCCGCGGGACGGGACGGGCGGCCCGGCGGCGAGCAGCCCGGTGAAGACGAGGGCGACGGCCACGACCCCGATGCCCGCGGCCACGGCGGGCCGACGCACCACGAAGAACAGCAGGCGGTCCCAGAAGCCCGAGTGGGCGTCCGGCGAGCGGCGCCAGGAGCCCTCGAGCATGCCGCGGCGGGCGACCGCGACCTCGAACGGCACCGTGGCGTACGGCACGACGGCACTGGCCCAGCCGAGCACGAGCGCCCCGAGCGACCACCGCTGGTTCACCGCGACGACCGTCGTGACCACCAGGTACGCCAGGAACACGAAGCCGTGCACCCCACCGCCGATCCGGACGCCCCAGTCGCCGGCGTCCAGGCCGTACTTGAGCACCATCCCGAGGATGAGCAGGGTCCATGTCACGAGTTCGGCGACCGCGGCGGCGCGGAACAGGGAGCGCGGAGTCATGGCCTCCATGGTGGCGGACCCGGTTGACAGACAGCAGAACGCCCCGGGCCGTCCGACCCGGGGCGCGCTGCACGTCCGCTCAGTGCTGGACGACGACCGTCTGACCGAGGCGGTTCACGCCCGTGCTCGCGTCCCACGTGCCGGTGTTCGCCGTCTGGATCGCGAACGCAGGGTCCGCCGCCACCGATGCCTCCGGCGCGGGCAGGGCGAGTGCGACGCTCCAGCGCCCGTTCGGGACGTCGGCGAGCGACGACCGGACGGTCACGCTCTGCCCCGGCTGCCAGGACGACGCGTCGGCGTCCACCGGCACGGTCACCCGGCGGTCGCCGTCGGTCAGGACGAGCTGCACCGGGCGGCTGTTGTACGGTGCCGCCCAGCCGTCGTTCCGGATCGACACCGCCACCGACGGATTCGCGCCCGAGGTGGCGGTACTCGACGTCATCGTGAAGCGGTAGCCGAGCTTCTTCGCGGCGTCGGTCATGCCGTCCGCGCCCCAGGTCGCCAGGACGTCCTTGTTGTAGTCGAGGTTGAGGTAGCTGTAGTGGTACTTCGCCATCTCGGCCGAGGCGGACGGGTACTCGGACCGCGGCGCGTTCACGGCGCAGGTCTCACCACCGACCGGGACGTACCGCGACTCCGCCGCCAGGTAGTCCTGGTCGAGCGACAGCGGGTTGCTCAGGAACGTGCCGAAGTCGTCCGGCGAGGCGAGGAAGCAGTCGTTGTGGTGCCCGATGCGCGACGCTGCCGACCCGTCGTGCGCCTGCGCCGGGGTGAGTGCCCCGGCCGTGCCGGACGGGGTGCGGAGCGCGTCCTGCTTCATCTGCATCGTCCGGACCTGGACCGAGCGGCTCGACGGCAGGGCCGCGAGCTCGGCCTGGAGCACCTGGCGTCGAGCGTCCTTGTCGGCCTCGGTCAGCACGCCCGGGTTCGCCGGGTCGCTGGCGAAGTGGTCGGTGTAGTAGCCCTCGCCCCAGAGCCCGATGAATCCCCCCTGCAGGGTCGGGATGACGTCGGCGTTCCGGCGGAGCGTCGGGGTGAGTTGCTCGATGTGCGCGAGCACGGTCGGCAGATCGGCGTCACCGTAGGGCGCCGAGTACGGGTACGAGCCACCCTGGACGTACGCGAACCGGGTGATCACACCCACGCCGGCTGCGCGTGCGGTGTCGTAGTCGTGCTGCACGAGCGCGAGCCAGGCCGGGCTGAGTTGCCGCTGCTGGACGAACGCCTCCATGTAGAACACCCGGACGACCTGCGTGACGCCCTCGGCCCGGTAGCTCCGGAGCGTCGCGGCGTCGAGCGGCGTGTACCCGGTGCCGTCGGCGCGGTAGTGCGTCTCGGTGGTGTGGTCGAACCCGCGCGAGGGGTTCGGGATGACCGCGTCGCTCGCCGTGTAGGTCACGGTCGAGGTGGTCGCGGTCCGTTCCGAGTGGTGACCGGAGGGTGATGCCCACGCGGTGGTCGGTACGGCGAGTGCGAGTGCCGCCGCGAGTGCGACGGTGGTGATGGTGCGGTGCTGCATCGGGCGAGCCCCTGTCCTCGGCGCGGACGGTGATCGGTGCCCCCTGGCGCCGACGCCCTGCGCGGATGTGATCTGAAGGTAGGTCAAACGATCAGAAAACGCCAGAGCCTGCGCGATCCGATCACGGGTAGCGTGGGCGACATGTCAGCGCCGACCGAGAACCGTCCCCTGAACATCGTCGTCTGGAACGAGAACGTGCACGAGACCCGCGGTGACGCGACGGTCATCGGGCACTACCCCGACGGCATGCACACCGTGATCGCCGAGGCGCTCCGGCAGCAGCAGCCCGGGGCCGACGTCTCCACCGCCACCCTGCAGGAACCCGACCACGGCATCACCGCCGAACGCCTGGCCACCACGGACGTGCTGTTCTGGTGGGGGCACGCCGCCCACGACGAGGTGAGCGACGCCGTCGTCGACCTGGTCGTCGACGCCGTGCACGCCGGCATGGGCCTGGTGGTGTTGCACTCCGGCCACTACTCCAAGCCGTTCAAGCGCCTGATGGGCACGACCTGCTCGCTGAAGTGGCGGAACGACGGCGAGCGCGAACTCGTCTGGACCATCGCGCCCGAGCACCCGATCGCGGCCGGCGTGCCGCACCCGATCGTCATCGACCGGCAGGAGATGTACGGCGAGTACTTCGACATCCCCCGCCCCGACGAGGAGGTCTTCCTGTCGACCTTCGCGGGCGGCGAGGTCTTCCGCTCCGGCGTCGCGTACCGCCGGGGCCTCGGCAAGGTCTTCTACTTCTCGCCCGGCGACCAGGAGTACCCCGTCTACCACCACCCCGACATCCAGCGCGTGTTGTCCAATGCGGCGGCCTGGGCTGCCCCGGTGTCCGAGCGACGCGCCCTGACCGCCGACCCCCACCCGAGGGACTGGTTCCTGTCGGACGATGGGCGTAGACAGGCCGGGTGACCAACCATCTCGACGGTGCGGACAAGCGCACCGCGGTGATCGAGGCGCTCGCCATCTTGGGATCAGGACCCGAGGAGCGCTTCGACCGCATCACCCGCATGGCCCACGAGGCGTTCGACGTCCCGTTGACCTTCCTCAACCTCGTCCACCACGACCTCGTCACCACGCAGTCGACCTTCGGCTGGCACCAGGGATCGAGCGTCCCCGCCAGCGAGCAGTTCTGCGCGTCGACGGTGCTGACCCCGGAACCCATGGTGATCCCGGACGCGTCGCTCGACGCCCGGTTCGCCGGAACGGCGGCGGTGGCGGAGCACGGCATCCGGTTCTACGCGGGTGCACCGCTGACCATGGTCGACGGCACCCGTGTGGGCACCCTGTGCATCATGGACGCGGTTCCGCGGTCGTTCTCGGACGAGGACGTCGCCCTGCTGCGGGACCTGGCGCGGTGGGCGGAGCGGGAGCTCGGCATCGCCATCGACCGCGGGCGGGTGCGCCGGGTGCTCGACGGACTGGTGCCGGACCCGGTGGAGATCCCCGGGTACGACCTCGACGTGGTGGTCGCCCAGCACGACGACGGCGGGGGTGACGTCGCCGACTGGCGCATCGCCCCGGACGGCGCCCTGCACGTCACCGTCGGCCGTGTGAGCGCCGCCGGACCGGCGTCCGGCCTGCTCGCCGCGACGGTCCGGGGTGCCGTGGCGGCACGGACCGGTTCGGCCGTGTCGGACGCGATCGTCGGCCTGGAGGCGCAGGTCACCGCCGACCTGTCGGTTGCGGACGCCGTGGGCTCGCTCTTCCACCTGCGGCTCGACCCGACGTCGGGTCACGTCGACTTCGGCGACGCCGGGCACGGCCTCGCGGTGCTCGTCCCCGCCGATGGACCGGCTCGCGTCCTGCACCCGCTCGACCTGCCGCTCGGGCTGCAGCCGGAGTCGATCCCCCGGTCGCCCGGCGCGCTCGACCTGGAACCCGGCGACCGGCTGGCGATCTGCACGCAGGGGGTCCTGACGTTGGACGGGCTCCGGCACCTGGACGACCTCGCTGCGCTGGTGCGCTCCGCCCCGGACGGGGCCACGGCGGTCGAACGGGTGCGCACGGCGGTCCCCACGGACGCTGCGGTCGACGTCACGCTGGTGGTGCTCACGCGGCACTGAGCGCGACACGTCGGACCGGTGCGGCGCGCTGCCCGGGGTGGGTCAGGAGCGGAAGCGGTCCTGCCGCGGGCGCGGAGTGCCGGTCAGCGCGACCACGAGCAGCGTGGCGAGCAAGGCGAACCCGGCGAGCTCGATGCCCAGGCCGGCCAGCTGCCAGTACGCGCTGCCGACGTGCTGCGGCTGTGTGATCGACTCCGGCCACCACGACTCGATGAGCGGGAACGAGCCCGGGAACGGATCGAGGCCGAACACGACGAGGCCACCGAGCAGCAGCACGACCCCGAGGCCGGCCATCGCCCCGCGCGACCGTCGGAGCATGTGCACCACGAGGGCCGCAGCCATGCCGGCGAGCCCGACGACGGCGATCAGGAACGCGAGCACCACGATGGTCTGCGGCGCGAGCGCGACCCAGTCCAGCACCGCGATCGGCAGCAGCAGCCACCGCCCCGTCCGTGCCCAGCGCGCAGGGTTCCGCCATCCGTCCATGGCGACCGACCGTAGGGCACCCGGCCGAACGCCTGCCGAATGCGGCCGGTGCACCCGCCGCCGGTGTTCGCTGACCACGCGCGACGTCGCTCGTCGGCCGCTTGGTGATTCGACTGCGAGAACTCTGGACGGTCCTGCTGGACGCGTTCGTCACCGAACGGCTGCGTCCGGAGATCCCGCGGCTCGTCGCGCTCATCGCTCCGGAGTGACGCGGGTCCCCCCAGGGAAACACCCACGTCACCTCGCCTCTGAGACTACCGAGGAGGGTGTCGCGCCACCGGCCCCAGTTCGCGGGCGTGTGTCCGGCGGCCCACTAGCCTGACGCCGTGCCCACACCCGCTGCCGAGGTCGACGTCGACGTCCCGCTCGTCCGGTCCCTGCTGCGCGACCAGCACCCCGACCTGGCCGGGCTCCCGCTCGAGGTCGTCGCGAACGGCTGGGACAACGTCGTGCTGCGCCTGGGCGACGACCTGGCCGTCCGGGTCCCCCGTCGGGAGCTGGCCGCACGCCTCGTCGAACACGAACAGCGCTGGTTGCCCGACATCGCCGCCCGGGTCGGATCGGTCGTCCCGGTGCCGGCTCCCGTCCGCACCGGGCACCCGGCCCTCGGGTACCCGTGGTCGTGGAGCATCGTGCCGTGGCTGCCCGGCACGGCGATCGGCGAACGGGTGGCCGGGGTCCCCGTCGCCGAGGCGCTCGCCGCGTTCGTCGGGCTCCTGCACGTCCCGGCCCCGGACGACGCCCCGGCGAACCCGTTCCGTGCGGTGCCGCTCGCGTCGCGGAGCGACGCCGTGCTGACGCGACTCGACGAGCACGGCGTGCACCGGGCCGGAGAGCTGGCCACGCTGTGGCGGACCGCAGCCGCCGTGCCCGCGCACGCCGGGCCTCCCGTCTGGGTGCACGGCGACCTGCACCCCTTCAACCTGCTCGTCGACCCGTCGGACGGTGTCGACCGCCTGTCGGCCGTGATCGACTTCGGGGACGTCACCGCGGGCGACCCCGCCGTCGACCTCGCCACCGCCTGGCTGACGCTGGACCGGCCGGGACGTCACGCGTTCCGGGCACACGTCGCAGCCTCGGACACCACCTGGCTGCGCGCCCGGGGGTGGGCGGTCGCGCTCGCGTCCGCGCTGGCGACCGCCGACGAACGCGCCTTCCGGAGCGTCGCGCAACGGAGCATCGACGCGGTGCTGGACGACTGAGTCCTCGCGGGGCTATCGTGACCGCACCATCCGTGCACAGCCGATCGGAGGGGCCATCATGACCCTCGAGCTCCGCGTCCAGCACGACGTCGCCACCGACGCCTCCCCCGCCCCCGTCCGACCAGCGCGACACGGTCTCCGCGGTCTGCTCGACCGCATCTCGGACCGCCGCGCCGACGCCCGCGCGCGACGGGTCGACGACCGGGTACGCGAACTCGGCGAACTCGTCCACCTGCTCTCCGACGCACGCGCGGTCGTCGAACGCGGGTGGGTCCAGCACGCCTGGTTCGCCTACCTCGACGAGCACGGCCGCGAGCGCACGGCCTCCAGTGCCGCCGCGATGGACGTGCAGGGCAGGCCGCTCGTCGGCGCATGCCTGGTCGGCGCGGTCGTGTCCGCCGCCGGCGGACCGCACGCGGTCCACGCGCCCCGGGTGCAGCACGCGCTCGACGTCGTGTGGCACGCCCTCGCCCGCGAGGAGGGCGAGCCCGTGCTGTGGTGCCCCGCCCCGGACATCCGGATGGGGCGGGTTCGCGACCTGACGAGCTGGAACGACGCACCGACACGCACCGGTTCCGAGGTCGCCGGGCTGCTGCTGACGGCCGAACGGGTCGCCGTGCAGGAGTCGACGCGCCTGCAGGAGCTCCGGGTGGCACGATCGGGGGCATGAGCGACGTCGAAGCGATCCCCGAGGTGCACCCGGCGAGCACCAGCACGCTGGCGGCGAGCGGCAACGCCCTGCTGTCGGACGAAGGGTCCTCGCGGAGCGCCGACGGCGCGACGGCCGCGGACGGCGCGGCCGCCGACACCGCGGTGAAGCGGACGCTGCACCGGTACCTGCAGAAGCACCGTGCGGCCCTGCTGGCCAAGCTCGACGGGCTGGCGGAGCGGCAGGCCCGCTGGCCCGTGACGCCCACGGGCACGAACGTCCTCGGGCTCGTGAAGCACGTCGCCGGGGTGCAGGCCCGCTACTTCGGCGAGGTGTTCGGGCGGCCGTTGCCGGACCAGCCCGCCTGGCTCGAGTCGGAGGGTGGCGAGGACATGTACGCCTCGCTCGACGAGACCATGGCCGACATCGTGGCCTTCCACCACCGGAGTGCCGCCCACGCCGACGCCACGATCGAGGCGCTCGACCTGAGCGCCGCCGGGACCGTGCCGTGGTGGCCGGAGGGGCACCGGGACGTCACCCTGCACCGGATCCTGGTGCACATGGCGTACGAGACCGCGCGGCACGCGGGTCACGCCGACATCGTGCGCGAGATGCTCGACGGCCTGGCCGGCGACGGTGACGGCAACCTGGCCGACAAGTCGCCGGAGGAGTGGGTTCGCTGGCGCGAGCAGCTGGTCGACATCGCGGAGCGAGCGGGGTTGCGCGACCTCGACGCGTAGCCGAGCCCGCAGACCGATCGTTACCGTTCTCCCAGGGTTGCCGTGCCGTCCGTGCTCTGACCAGGGGTTGTTCTCCCAGCAGATGTGAGGGAAACGATCGTGTGCGCCGATGTGCGTTGTACAACCGGTCCAGCTGCTGCGTAGCTTTGGCCGAGCTCGTGCCCCGATCTGTGGGCAGTTCAGCCGACCGGAAGGGGAGCGCCCACCCGTGTTCCAGTACGTCGTGGAGCGATGGAGCCAGATCTGGTTCGCATCGTGGCAGCACTTCTCACTGGTCGTCCAGTGCACGGTGCTCGCCACGGTCATCGCCGTGGTGCTCGCCACACTCGTCTACCGCAGCCCGCGCTTGACCGCGTTCGCGAACGGGGTGTCGGCCATCGGTCTCACCCTGCCGTCGTTCGCCGTCATCGGCCTGCTCATCGTCCCGCTCGGCTTCGGCGTCCTGCCGTCGGTCGTGACGGTCGTCTTCTTCGCCGCGCTGCCGATCCTGCGCAACGCGGTCGTCGGCCTCGCCGAGATCCCGCCGACCGTCGTCGAGTCGGCGCGCGGCATCGGCATGAGCCGGTTCCGCACCCTGCTGCAGATCGAACTGCCGATGGCGTGGCCGATCATCCTGAGCGGCGTCCGCGTCTCCGCGCAGATGGTGATGGGCATCGCCGCCATCGCCGCGTACGCGCTCGGCCCCGGGCTCGGCGGCTTCATCTTCTCCGGGCTGTCCCGCCTCGGCGGCGCCAACGCCCTGTTCTCCGTCGTGGTCGGGGTGGTCGGCGTCGTCCTGCTCGCCCTCGTCCTCGACCTGCTCCTCATCGGCCTCGGCCGCCTGACCATCTCGAGAGGTATCCGTGTCCAGCACTGACTCCGCCACCACCACCGCGCCCGACGGGGACGTCACCGGGCGCAGCATCCTGCTCGACGAGGTCACCAAGCGGTACCCCGGGCAGTCGAAGCCCGCCGTCGACGGCATCACGCTCGAGATCCCGGCCGGCAAGATCGTCATGCTCGTCGGCCCGTCCGGCTGTGGCAAGACGACGACGCTCAAGATGATCAACCGCCTGATCGAACCCACCCAGGGCCGGATCGTCGTCGGCGACGACGACGTCACCGGCATCGACGGCGACGAACTCCGCCGCCGCATGGGCTACGTGATCCAGGCCGGTGGACTCTTCCCGCACATGACCGTCGCGGCGAACATCGCGATCGTGCCGAAGATGCTCGGCTGGTCGAAGGAGAAGATCGCGGCGCGCGTCGACGAGCTGCTCGACCTGGTCTCGCTCGACCCCGACACCTACCGCGACCGGTTCCCCCGCGAACTCTCCGGTGGGCAGCAGCAGCGCGTGGGCGTGGCCCGGGCGCTCGCGGCTGACCCGCCCGTGCTGCTCATGGACGAGCCGTTCGGTGCGGTCGACCCGATCACCCGCCAGCGCCTGCAGGACGAGCTCCTGCGCATCCAGGAAGAGCTGCACAAGACGATCGTCATCGTCACGCACGACTTCGACGAGGCCGTGAAGCTCGGCGACTGGATCGTCATCTTCACCGAGGGTGCGCACATCGTGCAGTACGACACCCCGGAGCGGATCCTGGCCGAGCCGGCGAACGAGTTCGTCGAGAACTTCATCGGCTCCGGTGCAGGCCTGAAGCAGCTCACACTGAACCGCGTGCGCGACGTCGAGGTCGAGTCGGCCGTGACGTGCTCGCCCGGCGAAGAGGTCAAGGCCGTGCTGCAGCGCATGAACGAGGCCGGCGGGCACCAGCACGCCGTCGTCGTCGACCACCGCCAGCGTCCGATCGGGTGGCCGTCCCGCCGCCAGCTCGAGCGCCTCGACCGCATCCCCGACGGCATCGAGCCCGGCCTGCCCGTCGTGGGCGAGGCAGCGACCCTCAACGACGCGCTCGACACCATGCTCGTCTCGAGCGCCGGCGCCGCCCTCGTCACCGGCCGTCGTGACGCGTTCCGCGGGGTCATCACCGTCGAGACCGTGATGGAGGCGATCACCCGCTCCCGCGCGACCGCCGCCGGCGACCAGGCCTACACGCCGGTCGGCACGAACACGAACCCGATCGAGACCATGCCGTCGTCGCCGGTGTCGGCCATGCCCACCGGAGAAGACCTGTGAGCGCAGTCGCCGCTGCCGGCCCCGCCACCGGTGCGAGCACCTCGTGGAAGGGCCTGCTGTTCCAGCCGATCGCGATCCTGGTCGTCCTGGCCGGCTTCGCGGTGTGGCTCGCGACGGCGGACCTGACCCCGACGGAGCGCACGACGCTCAACCCGGCGGACATCCTGGCCCTGACCGGCCAGCACCTCGTGCTGACGCTGCAGTCGACGGTCCTGGTGCTCGTGATCGGCATCCCGCTGGGCGTCGTGCTCACTCGCGGGCCGCTGCGCCGGGCGAGCCCGTACGTGCTCGCCGTCGCGAACTTCGGGCAGGCGGCCCCGGCCGTCGGCCTCATCGTGCTGCTCGCCGCCTGGCTCGGCCTGAACAGCTCGTCCGCCGTGATCGCGCTCGTGCTCTACGCGATCCTGCCGGTGCTCCGGAACACCATGATCGGCGTGCAGAGCGTCGACGACCGACTGGTCGAGGCCGGTCGCGGCATGGGCATGAGCGCCTTCAGCGTGCTGATGCGCGTCGAACTGCCACTCGCGGTGCCCGTGATGCTCTCGGGCATCCGGACCGCCCTCGTGCTGCTCGTCGGCACGGCGAGCCTGGCCACCTTCGTCGGTGCGGGCGGACTCGGGCTGCTCATCACGACGGGCGTGACGCTGTTCCTGCCGAAGGTGCTCGTCGCCGGGGCCCTGCTCGTCGCCCTGCTCGCCCTCTCCATCGACTGGCTCGGCCGCGTGGTCGAGACGGTCGCACGACCGAAGGGACTCCGATGACCCGCCGCACACGCAGCACCCGCCGCACCCGCACCCGGGTCGGAGCCGCCGCGTTCGTCGCCGGTGCCACCGCCCTCGTCCTGACCGGGTGCGGCCTGCAGCCCGCGACGTCGTTCGTGCCCGAGGCCGGTGCCGGCTCCATCCAGCGCATCGACGACCTGCCGGCCGACGCACACATCACCGTGACGTCGAAGAACTTCACCGAGCAGCTCGTGCTCGGCAAGATCGCCGTGCTCGCCGCCAAGGCCGCCGGGTTCGACGTCACCGACGAGACGAACGTGCCCGGCAGCGTCGCGGTCCGTGAGCTCATGACCTCGCACGCGGCCGACTTCACGTACGAGTACACCGGCACCGCCTGGCTGACCTTCATGGGCCACACGAAGGGCATCCCGGACAAGACCGAGCAGTGGACGGCGGTGAAGCAGGAGGACGCGGACAACGGGCTGACCTGGCTCGAGCCGGCGCCGATGAACAACACCTACGCCTTCGCCGTCCGCAACGAGGCCGTCAAGGAGCTCGGGGACGTCAAGACGCTCTCCGACATCACCAAGCTTCCGGTCGACCAGCGCACGTTCTGCGTGGAGTCGGAGTTCAACTCACGTGCCGACGGCTTCAAGCCGATGCTCAAGAAGTACGGCTTGGAACTCGGCGGTTCGGGGTCGAACGGGGTGCCGAGCAGCAACGTCAGCATCCTCGACACCGGCACGGTCTACACGGCCACCGACCGCGGCAAGTGCAACTTCGGTGAGGTCTTCACCACCGACGGTCGCATCAAGTCGCTCGGCCTGACGGTGCTCGAGGACGACAAGGGGTTCTTCCCGGCGTACAACGTCGCGCCCGTCATCGATTCGGAGACGCTCGAGGAGTACCCGCAGCTCGAGGGGATCTACGACCAGATCTCGCCGAAGCTCACGGACGCGGTGCTGCAGGAACTCAACCGTCAGGTCGACGTCGAGGGGCGTGAGCCGGCGGACGTCGCCTTCGACTGGATGGTGAAGGAGGGCTTCATCACGAAGCCCTGACCGTTCTCGACGCACCCGCCTGACGGACGGGAGGCGCGTGGCGACGCCGCCACGGGCCTCCCGTCCATTCGTGGTCGCGCCTCAGGCCGCGGCGATGCGCGCAGCCGTGTCACGGATCGACGCGACCACCGCGGCCCGCACCTGTTCCGGTTCGGACCCCTCGTGCCGAGCGGCACTGCGGAGCCCCGTCATGCACATGCCGAGGAGCATCTCGGCCGCCTGCGGGGTCGCCGCCTCGGGCCCCCAGGCCGGGTCGCGCTCGAGGATCGTGCGCACCGCGCCGGTCATCGCCTCGGCGACCGTGGTCATCCGCGCGACCTGCCGACGCATCAGCTGCGGGAACCGCACGATGACGGCCTTGCGCTCGAGCCGCTCGTGCTCGTCGCCGAACGACGACCCGAACACCAGGAACGCCAGGTCCACGACGGCCTGCGCCGCGGGCTCCCCCGCGACGGCAGCCAGGTGCGCCTCGAGGGTCGCGGGTTCGAGGTCGAGCTCGGTGTGCCCGAGGACCGCGTCCTCCTTGCTCTCGAAGTAGTTGAAGAACGTCCGCGGGGAGACGTCGGCCCGCGCGGCGATCTGCTCGATCGTGGTGCCGTCGACGCCCTGCTCGAGGGCCAGGGACCGAGCCGCCTCGGCGATGCGGTTGCGGGTCTCGATGCGCTTGCGGTCACGGAGACCGAGTTCTGACGGCGTCGCGGAGTCGGGCATGGCCCGACTGTAACCGGAACGTCACATGATCTACAGCAAACGCAAACTTGCAGTCGTGCACCGGACACTACGGTGAACCCATGACCACTCCCGTGCTCGAGGCCCGTGACCTCGCCAGGACCTACGGCCGCGGTGCGACGCGGTTCGACGCGCTCAAGGGGGTGTCGCTGGCGGTGCACCAGGGCGAGAGTCTGGCGATCGTCGGCAAGTCCGGCTCCGGCAAGTCGACGCTGATGCACCTGCTCGCACTGCTCGACAAGCCGTCGGCCGGACAGGTGCTGCTCGACGGCACCGACGCGGCGACACTCGGAGCGCGGCAGGTCAACCGCACCCGGAACAGCACCTTCGGGTTCGTGTTCCAGCAGTTCTTCCTGACGCCGAAGACCTCGGTGCTCGACAACGTCGTGCTCCCGCTCAAGATCGCCGGTGTCTCCGGTGCCGAGCGGAAGCGCCGGGGGATGGCGGCGCTCGATGCGCTCGGGCTGGCCGACAAGGCGAAGAACGACGCCAACGACCTGTCCGGCGGCCAGAAGCAGCGCGTGGTCATCGCCCGGGCGCTGGTCGGCGAGCCGAGCGTGATCTTCGCCGACGAGCCGACCGGCAACCTCGACACGAACACCGGACAGGTGGTCGAGGACATGCTGTTCGGGCTGCAGCGCGAGCGGGGGATCACGCTCGTCGTGGTCACGCACGACGAAGAGCTCGCCGCACGCTGCGACCGCAGCGTCAACGTCCGTGACGGCCTGATCGTCGGCGGATCCGACGACACTGTCGACGCGTCGGCCACCCACGGAAGGCACTCCGCATGAACTTCCTCGACCTGCTCCGCACCGCGGTCGCGAACACCTTCCGCTCGAAGCTGCGCACGACCCTGACCGTCATCGCGATCTTCATCGGCGCCTTCACGATCACGCTCACCTCGGCCATCGGCACGGGCGTCAGCAACTACATCGACAGCCAGGTCTCCTCGATCGGTGACGACGGCACCCTGGTCGTCACGAAGGCCGTGGACTCCACCTCGACCGACAGCGGCCCGGCGGAGTACGACCCCGAGGCGTCCGGTCAGAGCGTCGACCGCGGCCCGGCGTCGTTCTCGTACCTGTCGCAGTCCGACGTCGACGCGATCGAGAAGACCGACGGCATCACGAGCCTCCGCCCCGCGGTCGCCCTCGCCCCGAAGTACGCCGAGTACGGCGACCACGGCAAGTACGTCGTCTCGCTCACGGCCAACGCCGGCGAGCTCGACGCCGACCTGGCGAGCGGCAGGCAGCTCGACGACGAGACCGACGCCAACCAGGTGATGCTGCCGACCGACTACCTGAAGAACATGGGTCTCGGCAGCGCCTCCGCCGCCGTCGGCAAGGAACTCACGATCGCCGTCGACGACTACCAGGGCAAGGAGCACACGCTCACCGCCACCGTCGTGGGCGTGCAGAACGAGTCGCTGTTCGGCAGCGGAGCCGGAGCGAACGCCGCGCTGACCGACGCCATGCAGGCCGCGCAGGAGATCGGCAAGCCCGACTCGATCGCGACGTCCTACGCCAGCGCCACCGCGACGCTCGACTCCGACGCCTCCGTCACCACGGTCAAGGAGTCCCTGGCCGCCGACGGGTTCCTCGGGCAGACCATCCAGGACCAGCTCGGCCAGTTCCAGACCGTGATCAGTGGCATCGTCGGGGTCCTGAACGCCTTCGCCGTCATCGCCCTGGTGGCGGCGGGCTTCGGCATCATCAACACGCTGCTCATGAGCGTGCAGGAGCGCACCCGCGAGATCGGCCTGATGAAGGCCATGGGCATGGGCGGCGGCAAGGTGTACACCCTGTTCTCGCTCGAGGCGGTGTTCATCGGGTTCCTCGGCAGCGCGATCGGGGCCGGTGTCGCGATCCTGCTCGGCACGGGCATCTCGAACGTCCTCGCCGGCACGGTGCTCAAGGACCTGCCGGGCCTGCAGATCATGCAGTTCGCGCCGAGTTCGGTCGCCACGATCATCCTCGTCGTGATGTTCATCGCGTTCCTGGCGGGCACCTTGCCGGCACGACGAGCCGCACGGCAGAACCCGATCGAGGCACTCCGGTACGAGTGACAGGCAGGGGTGCCTAGTGTCGGGACGGTGACGACGTTCGGACGCGACCTCGGTGACGGCTACACGCTGACACTGCGCGACCTGAGCACGGTCGACCCGGTGCTCACACTCGTGCACGCGAACACCGATCGTCTGCGGGCCGCGGAGCCCTGGGCCTGGGATGCCCAGACCCGCGAGACCATCGCGCTGCACACCGAGCGGCTGCTCGGGCAGTTCGCGATGGACCGCGCCTTGCCCTGCGTCATCCGTGCGGACGACCAGGTGGTCGGGGTGGCCTCGCTGACGTTCGACCCGTACCTGGGCCAGGCGTCGCTCGGCTACTGGGTGGACGCCGGACAGGAGGGTCGTGGCGTGGTCCGGCGGGCCGCCTCCGTGCTGATCGGGGTCGCCCGGGCACGCGGGTCCGCACGGATGGAGATCCGGACCGCGGTCGACAACGCGCGGAGCCGGGGGCTCGCCGAGCGGCTCGGCTTCGCGCACGAGGGCACCCTGCGTGGCGCGCTGCCGCTCGGCCCCGAGCGTGTCGACGTCGCGGTGTACGGGTTGCTGCTCTG
The DNA here is from genome assembly GCF_903970855.1 of Curtobacterium sp. ME12. Classification (NCBI taxonomy): domain Bacteria; kingdom Bacillati; phylum Actinomycetota; class Actinomycetes; order Micrococcales; family Microbacteriaceae; genus Curtobacterium; species Curtobacterium sp. ME12. The sequence continues at coordinate 145,832 of NZ_CAJCKD010000002.1, read as the reverse complement.
ACGCCCGCCGCCCTCGTGCAGCCGGACCGACACCGGTCGCCGGTATCGTCGGAGCATGGCCTTGTTCGGACGACGCAACCACGACGTGCGCGATCGACCCATCAGCCAGGTCGAACTGAAGCGGGCGGTCGACGAGGGCTTCCTCATCGCGAAGGCCGCCGTCACCATCGCGGTGGCCAACCGCATCATCACGAACGCCCTGCGTGACCAGGGGTACTTCGATCACGCGCTCATCGCCGAGGCCACCCGCGAGGAACTCCACCGCATGGCCGAGGAACAGCGGGGCGACGCCGCACGCATGCGCGACATCCGCTCCACCTCGAGCAAGCAGAAGGGCCGTTCCCGCCACCAGCACGACTACCGGCGGGGCGACGACCTGAAGCTCCGGATGCGTGAGGCAACGTACGAGCAGCTCGCCACCATGCTCGACAAGCGCCGCGACGACCAGCACTTCGTCGACGGCATCGTGCTCGCCGCCCGCGCCCGCGCCTGGGACGACATCGGCACCACGGTCGTCGGGCGTCTCGGCTGGGCCCAGCGTCCGGCCGACGACTACGAGATCGGCCGTGACGACCGCCTGCAGCAGATGCTCGACGAGGACTTCGCCGAGTTGCTCGCCGAACACCCCGTCGGATCGACCCCGGCGGACGCCGACGAGCCCGACGACGCCGACGGTGACCAGGACGAGTCGGACCCGGCCGATCCCGACACCTCGCGCACCTGACCGACACCACACGCAGTCACGAGTCCCTAGGCTCGGTGCATGGTTGATGCGGTGGTCGTCGGAGCGGGACCGAACGGGCTCGCGGCAGCGGTGACGCTCGCACGCGCCGGACTGTCGGTCGAGGTCGTCGAACGGAACGACACGATCGGCGGCGGCGCCCGGACGGCCGAGCTCACCCTGCCCGGCTTCCTGCACGACGTCTGCTCCGCCGTGCACCCGATGGCCCTGCAGTCCGAGTTCTTCCGGCTGTTCCGGATGGAGGAGCGCATCGAGCTCCGCCTGCCCGAGGTGCAGTACGGGCACCCGCTCGACGGCGGCCGTGCCGGCATCGCCTACCAGGACCTCGACCGCACCGCCGCCGAGCTCGGGGTGGACGGGCCGGCCTTCCAGCAGCTGATGGCCCCGCTGGCGGAGAACGCCGACCAGGTCGCCGACTTCGCGACCGACGCGCTGCTGCACGTGCCGCGGCACCCCCTGACGGTCCTGCGCTTCGGCCTGCGGGCGCTCGAGCAGGGCACGGCCGCGTGGAACGTGCGCTTCCGCGGCGAGGCTGCCCCGGCGATGGTGTCCGGCGTCGCCGCGCACTCAATCCAATACCTGCCGTCCCTGTCCACCGCCGCGGCGGCACTGTCACTCGGCTCGTACGCGCACGCCCGCGGCTGGCCGGTGCCGATCGGCGGCAGCCAGGCGATCGTCGACGCGCTCGCCGCGGACCTCGTCGCGCACGGTGGCCGCATCGTCACCGGACAGGAGGTCCGGTCACTCGGTGACCTCACCCCGGCGAAGGCGGTGCTGTTCGACACGAGCGTGCCGGGCATGCTCCGGATCGCGGGCAAGCAGATCCCGACGCCCAAGCGTGGGGCACTGCGTCGCTTCCGGTTCGGCAACGCCGCGGCGAAGGTCGACTTCGCACTGTCCGACCCGGTGCCGTGGACCAACGAGTCGCTGCGGAAGGCCGGGACCGTGCACATCGGCGGGACCCGGCAGGAGATCGCGGCCGCTGAACGTGCCGTGGCGCACGGCCAGCACGCCGAGCGCCCGTACGTGCTCGGCGCGGAGCCGACCGTGGTGGACGCGACCCGCGCCCCGAGGGGCAAGCACGTCTTCTGGGCCTACGCGCACGTCCCGGCGGGGTCGGACGTCGACCCGACCGAGGCCGTCACTCGCCAGATCGAGCGGTTCGCGCCGGGGTTCCGCGACACGATCCTGTCGTCGAGCTCCCGCACCGCCGTGCAGATGGGCGAGTACAACCCGAACTACGTCGGCGGCGACATCGCCGCCGGTGCCGCGAGCTTCTGGCAGCTCGTCAAGCGCCCCGTCCTGTCCAGCGACCCGTGGCGGATGGGCGGTGGCATGTACCTGTGCTCCGAGTCCTCCGCGCCCGGCCCCGGGGTGCACGGCATGGCCGGGTGGCACGCGGCGAAGAGCGCACTCCGGCACACCTTCGGCCTGCCGGAGGACGTCGACCTCACCCCGGAAGGCTGATCACCATGGCGAAGAACGTCCGCATCTTCCACTGCTCCCCCGAGGCCGTCTTCGACGTCCTCGGCGACGGCTGGCTCTACCCGACCTGGGTGGTCGGCGCCTCGCGGATGCGTGGTGAGGACCCCGGATGGCCGGCCGTGGGCACCCGGATCCACCACTCGTTCGGCGTCTGGCCGTTCGTCATCAACGACACGACGACGGTCCTGGAGTACGACGAGCCGCGCCGGCTGGTCATCCAGGCCCGGGGCTGGCCCGTCGGCGAGGCCCGCGTCGAGGTCGAGATCGAACCGCACCCGCGGGGCTGCCGTGTCACCCTGCGGGAGAACCCGGTCGCGGGACCCGGATCGCTCGTCCCCGGGTTCATCGCGCAGCCCGGCATCTGGTTCCGCAACCGCGAGAGCATCCGCCGGCTCAGCTGGGTCGCCGCGGGGCGCGCGGCGAACGCCTGAGACGTCCCCGCGGACGGACGGGAGGCCCGTGGCGGCGCCGCCACGGGCCTCCTGACCGTCGCCGGTTGCGTCTACTGCGCCCGACTGAACTCGCTGGCACGCGCCACCTGGTCGTCGGTCAGGGCGACGCCCGTGTACCGCTCGAACTGGCGGGCGGCCTGCAGGGCGATGACCTCGGCACCGGTGATGACGTGCTTGCCGGCGGCGCGCCCTGCACGGACGAGCGGCGTCTCGGACGGGAACGCGACCACGTCGAAGACCGTGTGCGCCGCCTCGATCCGTTCCGGCGCGAAGGCGACCGCGTCCTGTTGGTCGCCGCGCATGCCGAGCGGGGTGACGTTGACGACCAGGTCGGTCTCCCCCGCCGCACGCTCGTCGGCCACCCACTCGTACCCGTACTGCGATGCGAGGGCCGGGCCGGTCTGCTCGTTGCGGGCGACGACCGTCAACCGGTCGAACCCGGCGCCGCGGAACGCTGCCGTGACGGCCTTGGCCATGCCGCCCGAACCGCGGAGCAGCACACGCGAAGCCGGGTCGACCTGGTGCGATGCGAGCAGTGCGGCGATCGCCTCGTAATCGGTGTTCGACGCGGTGAGCACGCCGTCGTCGTTCACGACCGTGTTGACCGACTGGATCGCGGCGGCGGAGTCCTCGATGTGGTCGACCAGCGGGATGATCGCCTCCTTGAAGGGCATCGACACCGAGCAACCGCGGATCCCGAGCGCACGGATGCCGGCGACGGCGCCGGGCAGATCGGTCGTGGTGAACGCCTTGTACAAGAAGTTGAGGCCGAGCTCGTCGTACAGGAAGTTGTGGAACCGGGTGCCGATGTTGCTCGGTCGCGCGGCCAGCGACATGCAGACCTGCATGTCCTTGTTCAGGATGGGCATGCTCCCAGTCTCGCACCCTCTCCCTTCCTCGTCCTCGCTGGGATGGAGCGGTCCACACGGACCGGGTGCCGCGCTCCGGGGTAGCGTCGGTTCCGATGACTGAGATCCCGGAGACCATGCGCGCTGTCCGCTTCGACGAGTGGGGTGACCGATCGGTCCTGCACGTCGCCGAGGTGCCCGTTCCCGAGGTGACGCCCGGGCGGGTGCTCGTGCGCGTCCGCGCCGCGGGCATCAACCCCGGGGAGTCGGCCATCCGTCAGGGTGCGTTCGGCGGCGACCTGCCGTCCGGGCAGGGCACCGACTTCGCCGGCATCGTCGTGGCCGTCGGGGCAGAGGTGGACGGCGTCGACGAGGGCGAAGAGGTCATCGGCTGGTCGTGGGACCGCGCCAGCCAGGCCGAGTACGTCTCCGTGCCGGCAGTCCAGGTCGTCCAGAAGCCACGCCTGCTCGACTGGACCGTGGCGGGTGGCCTCGACGTCATCGCGACGACCGCGGCCGCAGCCGTGCGTGCGGTCGACCCGCGTCCGGGCGAGACCGTCGTGGTGTCCGGTGCCGCCGGCGGGGTCGGCGGCTTCGTCACCCAGCTGCTCGCGAACGAGGGCATCGACGTCATCGCCGTCGCCTCCGAGGCGAACCACGAGTGGCTCCGTTCCAAGCGTGCACGGCCGGTCGCGTACGGCGACGGGCTACAGGAGCGCATCACCGAACTTGCGACGAACGGCGTCGACGCCGTGATCGACACCCACGGCGCCGAGTACGTCCGGCTCGGCATCGCCCTCGGCGTACCGGTCGACCGCATCGAGACGATCATCGCGTTCGACGAGGCCGCCGAGGTCGGGGCGAAGGCCTCGGGCAGCGCGGACACCGCCGACCCGGAGATCCTCGGGGCGCTCGCCCTCGAGGTCGCGAACGGCGCCATCGAGGTGCCCGTCGCCGCGACCTACCCGCTCGACCGCGTGCAGGACGCCTTCGAGGAGCTCGAGCAGGGCCACACCCGCGGCAAGATCGTCCTCATCCCCTGATCCCAGGGCCGCTCAGGGCTGCTCAGGGCCGGTCCGGGGGTTTCCCCCACCACGCTCGGGGTGCGACCCGGATGCCCTCGACCGGCCGCGTTGCGTAGCGTCGTCGGTATGAGCACACTCTCCCGTCCCCGCAACGGTCGTCTGCTGGCCGGCGTCTGCGCCGGTCTCGCCGACCGCTTCAACCTGTCCCGCACCCTGGTCCGGGTGGTCTGGGTCATCCTGAGCTTCTTCCCCGGGCCGCTGTGGATCGCCTACGTCGTGCTGTGGTTCGTGATGCCGCCCGAGGGTGGTCGACGGCGCTGAGCAGCCCCGGGCGGCGGCGCTGAGCACCGGTCCGTCCGGACGGGTTAGTGTGGCGGCGTGCCGGTCTCCGTCTTCGATCTGTTCAGCGTCGGTGTCGGCCCCTCGAGCTCGCACACCGTCGGCCCGATGCGGGCCGGTGCCGAGTTCGCCACCCTCGTCCGTGGCCTGCCCGTCGCGTCCGTGGTGGTCGACCTGTACGGGTCCCTCGCGTCGACCGGGCAGGGCCACGGCACGCTCGGCGCCGTCGTCGCCGGGCTCATGGGGTCCCACCCGGAGACCGTCGACCCCGATGCCATGGTCCTCGCGCTCGACGCCCTGGAACGCGACGGTGTCCTGCGGCTCGACGGCGGTGCAAGCGTGCCGTTCCGCCTCGCCGACATCGTCCTGCACCCCCTGACGATGCTGCCCCGACACCCGAATGCCATGCGGCTGCGCGCCCGTGACGCCGCCGGTGCCGACCTGGCCGACGAGACCTACTACTCGATCGGTGGCGGGTTCATCGCGCGGGACGAGGCGGCCGAGCCCGCGGCGGACGCGTCGGCCGCGGTCGCCGGTGCCGCGATCCCGGTCGACGACGCCGTGCCGTACCCGTTCTCGAGCGGCGCCGAGCTGCTCGCCGCGTGTGCCGGTTCCGGCCTGCCGATCAGCGGCGTCGCCCTGGCGAACGAGGCCGTCACCCGGACGGACGTCGAGATCCGGTCCGGACTGCTGGGCATCCACGGCGTGATGGAATCGTGCGTCGACCGTTCCGTCCGCAGGGGCGGGTGCCTGCCCGGTGGGCTCGACGTCCGCCGCCGCGCCGCCACCTGGCACGAGCAGCTCACCCGCGAGGACCCCGACCACGACCCGCTCTTCGCCATGGAGTGGGTGAACCTCGTCGCCATGGCGGTCAACGAGGAGAACGCCACCGGAGGCCGCGTCGTCACCGCCCCGACGAACGGCGCAGCCGGCATCATCCCCGCGGTGCTGTACTACGCGCTCACCTACGTGCCCACGGTCGCTGACGCCCCCGCCGCCGAACGCGACGACGCCGTCGTGCGGTTCCTGCTGACCGCCGGAGCGATCGGGTCGATCTACAAGGAACGGGCGTCGATCTCCGGCGCCGAGGTCGGCTGCCAGGGCGAGGTCGGTTCGGCGGCGTCGATGGCGGCTGCGGGGCTCGCCGAGGTCCTCGGGGGCACGCCGGAGCAGGTCGAGAACGCCGCCGAGATCGCGATGGAGCACAACCTCGGGCTGACGTGCGACCCGATCGGTGGTCTGGTGCAGATCCCGTGCATCGAGCGGAACGCGATCGCTGCGAACAAGGCGATCAACGCCGCACGGATGGCACTCCGTGGCGACGGGGTGCACCACGTGTCGCTCGACCAGGTCGTCGAGACGATGCGGCAGACCGGGGCGGACATGTCGTCGAAGTACAAGGAGACCGCGATGGGTGGGCTCGCGGTGAACGTCCCGCTCTGCTGAGCGTCGCCGACGCGCTGCTCGTTCGCGCGCGCTCGTTCGCGCGTGCTTGTCCGCTTCGTCTGCTCCGCTCGCGCGTCAGGCGTGCAGGAGCGTCAGCAGTCGTGCGGTCTCGGTGGCGATGGCATCCCGGCCCGCCGACACGTACTTGCGCGGGTCGACGACGTCCGGCCGCTCGTCGAGCACGGTGCGGAGCGCGCGGGTGAACAGGCCGTTCAGGTGCGTCGAGATGTTGATCTTGGTCATCCCGGCCTGCACGGCGCCGCGGAGTTCGTCGTCGGACAGGCCCGAGGACCCGTGCAGCACGAGCGGCACCGGCACCGCGGCACGGAGACGCTCGACGAGGTCACGGTCCACCGACGCCTCGCGGGTCTGCATCGCGTGCGAGGTCCCCACGGCGACCGCCAGGGCATCGACCCCGGTGTCGGCGACGAACGCCGCGGCGTCGGTCGGATCGGTCCGGACGCCCGGGGCGTGCACGCCGTCCTTGCCGCCGACCTCGCCGAGCTCGGCCTCGATCGCGACACCGGCGGCGTGGCACCGGGCCGCGAGGTCGCGGGTGGCGGCGACGTTCGCCGCGAAGTCGAGGTGCGAACCGTCGTACATGACCGAGTCGACGCACAGGTCGACGCCGGCCGCGACCAGCTCGGGGTCCTCGATGTGGTCGAGGTGCACGAGGACCCCGACGTCGGCGGCTCGTGCGACCGCCTGGGTCGCGGTCGTGATCGGTGCGAGGCCGCCGTGGTACCGGACGCAGTTCTCGCTGATCTGCAGGATCACCGGCAGTCCGGCCAGCTCGGCGCCGGAGACGATCGCCTCGGCGTGCTCGAGCAGCACCACGTTGAACGCACCGACCCCGCGACGGGCCGTCCGGGCGGTGTCGAGCAGGCCGGTGAGGGCGAGGTCGGTGATCATGCGGGGGTCCTCGTTCGGTCGTGGGCGGGAGCGGGCGGGGTGGACAGGAAGCGGTGGACGTCTGCCGGGTCGACCGCGCCGGCCACCGGCTGGAGGACGGCGGCGGCCCCGTGTGCGGCGGCGGACCGCAGGACTCTGAGCAGGGTGGTGTCGTCGGGGGCCGGAACGCTGCCGTCGGGCGCGGGGAGACCAGCACCGACGAGCACATCGACGAGGACACTGACGAGCCCGGCGGTGGCTGCGTCACCGGCGCCGGTCGGGTTGCCCGAGACCCCGGGGACCGCCGGCACCTCGAGCACGTGCTCGGCGGTGTGGGCGGCGATGCCGTCGGATCCGCGCGACACCACGACGACCGTCGCGCCGAGCCGGAGGAGCCGGAGTGCCCCGGAGCGTTCGTCGTCGGCGCCCGTGGCCTCGAGGAGTTCCTCGCGGTTGGGTTTGCAGACCGTCGCGCCGGCCGACGCGGCAGCCAGCAGTGCCGTTCCCGAGCAGTCGGCCACCGAGAGCGCACCGCGGCGGCGAGCGGCGGTGACCCAGCGGGCGACGACCGCGGGATCGGTGTCGCGGGGCAGGGAGCCGGACACGACCAGGGCAGCTGCGGGCGGGGCGCCGGTCGCATCGCCGTCGAGCAGTGTCTCGACAGCGGCGGAGACCCTGTCCCACTCGTCGGGGCTGAGCACGGGGCCGGGCTCGCCGAACATCGTCGGGTGCGCGAGGTCGTCCACCACCGTCACGGTCGTGCGGGTCTCGCCCCGGACGGCGACGTCGGTGTGGGCGAGACCGAGGTCATCGAGGGCGTGTGCGATCCAGTACCCGCCGTCGCCGCCGAGGGGCAGCACGGCGTGGGTCGGGACACCGGTCGCGGCGAGGACTCGCCCGACGTTCAGGCCCTTGCCGCCGGGGCGCCGCTGGACCTCGAGCACGCGCTGGGTCGCACCGATGCGCTGTTCGGCGACCCGGTAGGTCACGTCGACTGCCGGGTTCGGGGTGACGACGAGGATCACGCGACCACCGCCGTCGGCAGGGCTCGGACGCTGCCGCGCTCCGGGTCGAGCACGACCAGGTCGGCGGGGGCGCCCACGCTGAGCGGTGCCGGAGCCCCGAGCAGGCGTGCCGCACGCGCCGCGGACGCCGCGACGACCTCGGGCAGGTCGGTTCCCGCGTGGAGCAGGAGGCGGACGGCGTCGGCGACCGTGATCGTGCTGCCCGCCAGCGACGAACCGTCGGCGAGCAGGGCGAGCCCGTCGCGGACGGTCACCGCAGATCCGGCCACCGTGTACGCCCCGTCGGGGCAGCCGGTCGCGGCCATGGCGTCGGAGACCAGGACCATCCGGCCCGGAGCGCCGCGCTGCACGAGGGCGACGGTCACGGGGTCGAGGTGGTGGCCGTCGACGATGCACTCGAGCAGCACACGGTCGTCGGAGAGCGCGACCCCGACCGGCCCCGGCGAACGGTGGTGCAGCGGGGGCATCCCGTTGAACAGGTGGGTGACGAGCGAGGCGCCGGCGTCGACCGCGCCGCGGGTCTGATCGGCGGTGGCGTCGGTGTGACCGATGGCGACGACGACCCCGGCTTCGACGAAGCGGGCGACGGCGTCGAGTGCACCCGGAAGCTCCGGCGCGAGCGTGACGATCCGCAGGGCGCCACCCGCGGCGTCGCAGTAGGTGTCGACCTCGGCGGGGTCCGGGGCGTGCAGCAGGTCGACGCGGTGCGCCCCGCGACGGGTGGGCGCGAGCCACGGCCCCTCCAGGTGCAGCCCGGCGAGCGTGCCGTCCGCGACGAGCGGCCGGAGCCGGGTGAGGGCCGCCGCGGTGTCCGCGCGCTCGCCCGTGGCGACGGATGCGACCAGGGTGGTCGTGCCCCGTGACCGGTGGTGCCCGGCGGCGGCGCGGGCGTCCTCGGCGCGGCACCCGGCGAAGTCGTGCCCGAGCGCCCCGTGGGCGTGCAGGTCGACGAACCCGGGCACGATCGCGCCGTCGACGGTGACGGCGCTGTCCGTGCGCATCGGGGACCCGGTGCCGGTCGCCAGCACGGTGTCGTCGTCACCGATGACGAGCCAGCCGTCGTGCAGGTCTGCCTGGGCCGTGACGATGCGACGGGCTCGGACGAGGGTCGTCACAGCAGGACCCCGGTCTCGGTCTCGAGCAACGCGCGTGCGAGGATCCCTGCGCCGATCGCGCCGGCGGCGTCGCCGTGCCGGGCGGGGACGATGACGGGGGCACGGACGCCCTGCAGGCGCTCCGCGACGGCGTCGCGCAGCGGGTCGAGCAGCAGCGGGCCCGACTCGGCGAGTCCCCCGCCGACGATGATCGTGTGGTTCCCGGCGACCGCGGTCGTCCAGGCCAGCGCATCGGCCAGGACCGCGACGCAGTCGTCCCAGACCGCACGGGCTGCGGGGTCGCCCTGGCGGACCAGGAGCATGGCGGCGTGAGCGGACGACGCGCCGGAACGACGTGCGACTCCCCCCGCGGACGCGATCTCCTCGACGCGATGGCCCGCGTGCGGACCGGTCCGGATGCGGACCTGCCCGATCTCCCCCGCCCAGCCACCGCCGGACACGACGACGCCGTCGACCACCAGAGCGCTCGCGAGCCCGGTGCCGACCGGCACGAACGAGACCGACCCCCGCGAGAGCGCCGGGTCACCGGCCCGGACCTCGGCCAGGGCACCGGCACGGACGTCGTGTCCGAAGGCGAGCGGGACGTCGATCCCCTGACGCAGGAGTTCGGCGCGGACGAGGTCACGCACCGGGACGTCGCGCCACCCGAGGTTGACGGACAGGTCGACGGTGCCACGGGTCTCGTCGACGACGCCGGGGGTCACCAGCCCGATCGCTCCGAGCGGCGCCCGTCGCGTGGCCTGTGCAGCCAGTTCGGCGACGACGGCGGCGAGGCTCCCGGCATCCGGGTCGTCGCGCGGCGTCGGCACACGGGTCTCGTCGAGGACGAGTCCGTCGGCCGTCGTCAGCCGGGTCTTGATGCCCGTGCCGCCGACGTCGACCCCGAGCACCGCGCCTGCGCCACCCATCAGGTGAGGATGACCGACCGGGTGAGCGACCGGGGGTTGTCCGGGTCGAGCCCGCGTCCCTCGGCCAGGGCGACGGCGAACCGGTGCACCACGACGAGTCCGGCGATCGGGTCGAGGTCGTGCTGGACGAAGCGGGCGCCGGTGGCGGCGACCTCGTCGGCCAGGCCCTCGGGTGCCGTGCCGAGCGACCAGACGAGCCGGCCGGGCTGGGCGATCGCGATGGGACCGTGCCGGTAGTCCATCGCCGGGTAGGACTCGGCCCAGAACTGCGCGGCTTCACGCGTCTTGAGCGCGGCTTCGAACGTCAGGCCGACGGCTGCCCCGCGACCGACGAACGAGACCTGCTCGGCGTCGAGCAGGTCGTCGACGGGCACCGTCAGCGCGGTCTCGGCCTGGGCAGCGAGTGCGTCGACGTCGTCACCGAGGGACGCCCGCAGCAGTGCGAGCGTCGTGGTGGCGAAGCGGGTCTGGACGACCGAACGCTCGTCGGCGAAGGGCAGTGCGACCACCTGGTCGGCGACGGCCGCGGCGGGACTGTCGGCGACGGCCGTGATCAGGACGGTCTGCTGGGACGGCAGGGCCTGCAGCAGGTCGACGATCTCGGTCGTCGTACCCGAGCGGCTGATCATGAGCACGCGGTCGTACTCGCGGGACGCGGGGTACTCGGACCCGGCGAAGGCATCGGTCACGCCGAGGCCCGCCTGCTCACGGGCGACGGCGTAGCTCATGGCGATGAACCAGCTCGTGCCGCAGCCGATCACGGCCACGCGTTCACCCGGCTGGGGGAGCACATCGACGAAGGTCGGCAGGAGCGCGGCGGCTGCACGCCAGGTCTCCGGCTGCGAGGCCAGTTCAGCGCTCACGAAGGTGTCGGTCATGGGAGCCTTCCGGGTCCGGATCGATCCGGGTGATCGATGATCAGGAAGCGTAGCGAGCGATCGTGCGCAAGGGAAGGGGAAAACGTCATTTCCGATCATCGCGCGACGGTGGTGACGCCGTAGGATGACCGTCATGACCCCCCAACAGCGGCTGAACGCCCTGCTCGAACTGGTGAGCGAACGCGGCAACGTGTCGATCGCCGAGATCGGGGAACTGCTCGGGATCTCCGCCGCGACGGCTCGCCGGGACCTCGCGACCCTGGCGGACCAGCGGCTCGTCACGCGCACGCACGGGGGAGCGGCAGCACTCGGGGCCGGGTACGAGCTCCCGCTGCAGTACAAGATCGCCCGGCAGGCCGAGGCGAAGACCGCGATCGCCCGCGCGGCCGCCCGGTTGGTGCAGCCGGGGGAGACCGTCGGGCTCAACGGTGGGACCACCACGACCGAGGTCGCGCGTGAACTCGGCAAGAGCGAGCGGTTCATCCGCGCCGACGGCGAGTTCGGCATCACGATCGTGACGAACGCCCTGAACGTCGGGTACGAGCTGTCTGTCCGTGCCAACGTGAAGATCGTGGTCACCGGTGGTGTGGCGCGGCGGCAGTCCTACGAGCTCGTCGGGCCACTCGTCCGGGACACCCTCGACGAGTTCGCCCTCGACCTGGTGGTGCTCGGCGTCGACGGGCTCACCGGCCAGTACGGCGCGACCACCATGCACGAGGGCGAGGCCGAGGTCAGCCGCCACTTCGCCTCCGTCGGGCGACGGGTCGTCGTGGTCGCCGACTCGACCAAGATCGAACGGTCGACCTTCGCCCGGATCTGCCCGCTCGACCGCATCGACGTCCTGGTCACCGACCAGCCGGTGCCGGCCTCGTTCGCCGCCGACCTGGCCAGCGCGGGCGTGGAGCTCGTCGTCGCCGACTGAGCGCCCCCTGCGGCCACCCCGGAACGGGTCCGGACGTTTCGATCGTGTAAAACCCTCCCCGGCGTGGATGCGTGAGCGATCCGTGAGCGCCTATTGTGCATTCATGATCGATTCGGCATCATGGGCGTCACATTCACGCAAGGGAGCGATGAGCATGGGCGCTGACAACGCAGGACTCCGCGTCGCGGTGATCGGGATGGGCCAGCGGTCCGCCATCGCCCGCCACGTGGCAGAGGCAACCGCCGACGACCCGGCGCTGCAGGCGCGGGTCGTGGCCGTCGCGGACGTCACCGCAGCCGGCCGGGACCGCGGGCACGACGAGTACCCGGACGCCCTGGTGGTCGAACACCACCGCGACCTCACCGGTCACGTCGACGCGGCCATCGTCACCACGCCGGACTGGACCCACGCCGAGATCGCGATCGACCTGCTCCGCGCGGGCATCGCCGTCTACCTCGAGAAGCCGCTGGCCATCACGGTCGAGGACGCCGACGCGGTCCTGAACACCGCGGCGGAGACCGGGACGCCGCTGTACGTCGGGCACAACTTCCGACACGCCGCCGTCGTCCGCCTGATGCGCGAGATCGTGGCCCGGGGCGAGATCGGCCAGGTCAAGGCCGTCTGGTGCCGGCACTTCGTCGGCAACGGCGGTGACTACTACTTCAAGGACTGGCACGCCGACCGCAGCAAGGTGAACTCCCTGCTCCTGCAGAAGGCGAGCCACGACCTCGACGTCATCCACGCGCTCGGCGGGGGTGACACCGCCCGGGTCGTCGGCATGGGGTCGCTGTCGGTCTACGGCGACGTCACCGACCGGCGCGACCGCAGCGGCGAGCTCATGGGGGACTGGTTCTCCCACGACAACTGGCCGCCGCTCGCCCAGACCGGGCTGAACCCGGTCGTCGACGTCGAGGACGTCTCGATGGTGATGATGACGCTCGACAACGGGGTGCAGGCCAGCTACGAGCAGTGCCACTTCACCCCGGACTACTGGCGGAACTACACCGTCATCGGCACCGAGGGCCGCCTCGAGAACATCGGCGACACCGGCGGTGGCGTCGTGAAGGTCTGGACGCGCCGCCGGGGCTGGGACACCGCGGGGGACCGCGAGTACCCGATCGACGGCGTCGAGGACGGTCACGCCGATGCCGACCTGCTCACCATGACCGAGTTCCTGCGGTCCGTCGCGTTCGGCGAACCGTCGGAGCTCTCCCCGATCGCGGCCCGTGCCGCGGTCGCCGCCGGCGCGCTGGCCACGCGCTCGCTCCGCAACGGGTCCGTCCCCATCGACGTCCCGCCCCTGCCGCCCGAGACCATCGCGCACTTCACACCGAACGCCCCGCACTCCACCCCCTCCACCCCGCATCCCGCCCAGACCGTCGGCTCCTGACGGCCGTGCGAAAGGACACCCCGATGACCGCACACATCCCCACCCGAGGAACCGGCGTGCGCCGCGCACTCCTCGGCGCCGTCGCCGCGCTCGGCGCGGCAGCGCTCCTGGCCGGCTGCTCCTCGTCGTCCGGAGCGTCCGGCTCCGGCGGCGACTACGAAGCCGCGCCGAAGGACACCAAGGCGTCCCTGACCTACGCCGTCTGGGACGAGAACCAGGTGCAGGCGATCAAGGCCAACCTGAAGGGCTTCAACGAGGAGTACCCGGACATCAAGGTGAGCGTCGACGTCACGCCGTTCGCCAACTACTGGACGAAGCTGCAGACCCAGGGCTCGAGCAACACGCTGCCCGACCTGTTCTGGATGAACGGCCCGAACTTCCAGCTGTACGCGGCCAACGGCAAGCTCGCGCCGATCACCGGCGAGGTCGAGTCGGGTGACATCGACGCGTCGAAGTACTCGAGCGCGCTCAACGACCTGTACACGTACGACGGCACCCAGTACGGCGTGCCGAAGGACTTCGACACCATCGGGGTCTGGGTCAACAAGTCGCTGTTCGAGCAGGCCGGCATGGACCTGCCGTCCAAGGACTGGACCTGGGACGACTTCCAGCAGACCGGCGCCGAGCTGTCCGAGAAGCTCGAGTCGAAGGGCGCGTACGGGGCGGCGGGCGGCATGGACGGCCAGACGACGTACTACAACACCATCCTGCAGGCCGGGGGATCGGTCGTGAACGCGGACGGCACCGAGTCCGAGTACGCCACGAAGGCCTCCGAGGACGGCCTGCAGTTCTGGACCGACCTGATCGACTCGGGGGCATCACCCTCGATCAAGCAGCTCACCGACACCACGGCCGACCAGTGGTTCACCTCGGGCAAGCTCGCGATGTACCAGGGCGGCAGCTGGTTCCGCTCCGCACTGACCGGCACCGAGATGGAGCAGGACGTCGTCGCCTACCCGCTGCCGAAGGGCAAGGAACAGGCGACCGTCATCCACGGCGTCTCGAACGTCGTGTCCGAGGCGAGCAAGGACAAGGCCGCCGCCCAGGCGCTGCAGGTCTACCTGGCGGGCAAGACGGCCCAGCAGCAGCAGGGCGACATGGGCGCGGTCATCCCGGCGTACGAGGGCACGCAGAGCGCCTTCACGAAGACGATGCCCGACGCCGACCTGCAGGTGTTCCTCGACGCGGTGGACTACGCGAAGCCGCTGCCGGTGTCGAAGAACACCGCCGCCTGGAACACCCTCGAGACCACCCTGCTGCCGAGCGCCTTCGACGGGTCGAAGCCCGTCGACCAGGTGGCAGAGGACCTCGCACAGAAGATGGACGCCGCCCTCGCCAAGGAAAAGTAGGACCCGCGCGTGACGATCAACACCGAGCGGCCCCCGGCCGCAGCCGCTCCCGCCCGGACGACACGTTCGTCCGGGCGGGGTGCCCCTGCTCCGCGAGCCGACGGCGGCCGAGCGCCACGACGGACCGACGGCTGGTGGCCGTGGCTCTTCGTGCTCCCGTTGCTCGTCGGCGTCGGCACCTTCTACATCTGGCCGATCATCCAGACGTTCTGGTACTCGTTCACCAGCTGGGGCGTCTTCGGGGGCGCCACGTTCACCGGCGTCGCCAACTACGTCCGGCTCGTCGGCGACCCGCAGCTCTACCAGTCGCTGCTCAACACGGTGATCTACACCGTGATCGTCCTCGCCGGGATCCCGATCGCTGTGTGGCTCGCCAGCCTGCTGAACACCCCGGGACTGCGGTTCGCCCAGTTCTACCGGGTGCTCTTCTTCCTGCCGTACGTCGCCATGCCCGCCGCGATCGCCCTGGTCTGGCGCATCATGTACAACGGCGACTACGGCATCGTGAACTGGTTCCTCGGGAACTTCGGCATCGACGGCCCGTACTGGATCTCGACCCCCGGCTTCGCGCTCATCGCGGTGAGCCTGGTCGGCCTCTGGTCGTCCCTCGGGTTCTCGATGATCATCCTCGGCGCCGGGCTCAAGGACATCCCGCCGGAGCTCTACGAGGCCGCGGAGCTCGACGGCGCGAGCCGGTGGCGACAGTTCCGGTCGGTGACCGTGCCGTTGCTCAGCCCGAGCATCTTCTTCGTGGTGATCGTCACGACGATCTCGAGCTTCCAACTGTTCGACCTGCTGTACGCGATCCTCGGCAGCACCAACCCGGTGATCCCGAAGACGATGTCGCTCGTCTTCTACTTCTACAGCGCCGGGTTCATCGACAACGACAAGGGCTTCGCGGCCGCGATCGCCATGGTGATCTTCCTGCTCATCGGCATCGTCACGCTCGTGCAGTTCCGCGTCCAACGAAAGTGGGTGCAGGGATGACCGCCACCGTCACACCGCTCCGGGCCGCACGTCGGCCCGGCCGTCGCGGCGGCAGCCACTGGTGGATCCACGTCGTGCTCGGCATCGGCGGGTTCGCGATGGCCTTCCCGTTCCTGTGGCAGATCGTCATGTCGCTGTCGACGAACGCGCAGGTGCAGTCCGTCGCACCGGTCTTCTGGCCGGGGGAGCTGCAGTGGCAGAACTACGCGCAGGTCTTCGAACGCCTGCCGTTCCTGAGCCAGCTCGGCACCTCGGTGTACGTCACGATCATCCGCACGGTCGCGCAGATCGTCCTGTGCACGCTCGCCGGGTACGCCTTCGCCCGGATGCGGTTCCGCGGGCGGGCGGCCCTGCTCGCGATCGTGCTGTCGATCCTGCTCGTGCCCTCGCAGGTCTACCTGATCTCGCAGTACCAGATCGTGCAGGGGCTCGGCTGGCTCGACACCCTGATGGGGATCGTCGCGCCCGGGCTGTTCAGCGCCTTCGGCACGTTCCTGATGCGGACCGCGTTCCTGAACATGCCGCCCGAGCTCGAAGAGGCAGCGCGGATGGACGGCGCGAACCCGTTCCAGACCTTCTGGCGGATCATGCTGCCCCTGGCCCGTCCCTCGATCAGCGTGCTCGCGATCACGACCGTGCTGTGGTCGTGGAACGAGCTGCTCTGGCCGCTCGTGGTCTCCACCCGCGCCGAGGACATGCCGCTCGCCGCCGGACTCGCGACGCTGTCGAGCGACCGCACGATCGACTACCCGGTGTTGATGGCCGCCAGTCTGATGGCGATGGCGCCGGTGCTCATCATGTTCGTCGTGCTGCAGCGTCGGGTGATGGACGGGCTCGCGTCGTCCGGTCTGAAGTGACCATCGCGACCCCCGGCCTGGAGGCCCGTGCCGCGTCCGTCGCGGTCCTCGCCGCCGCCGTGGGGTCACCGGACGACTCCGCGACGGTGGCGGCCGCACTGGCCGCCACCGTCGCCGACGCGGGGCCCGCGGCGCGGGACGCGCTGCTGGTGTCGGCGCTCCGCGCCGCGGTGCCGGACAGCGCTGACGCCCTCGCGGAGCGGGGCCTCCCGCGCGCACTCGCCGAGGCCTCCGTCGCGGACGTCGAGCGCAAGCTCGCGCGCTACGGACTGCACGGCACCGGGCTCGAGTGGCTCGTCGCCGTGGTGACCGGGCGCGTGGTGGCCGTGGGGCGCCTCCAGTTCGAACTCGGTGACCACCTGGCGGACGGCACGCCGGCCTGGGGCGTGCACGTGCCGGAGACCGGGCCGCTCGACCCGGTGGCCTGCCACCGCTCGTTCGCCCGTGCACCCGAGGTCCTGCGCGGCCTCGCACCGCAGCTCGCTGCCGACCGGTGGCAGTGCCGCTCCTGGATGCTCGATCCGGGTCTGCCGGCCGCGCTCGGTCCCGACGCCAACCTCGTGCGGTTCGCCCGGCGCTTCCGTCTCGTCCCGCCGGGGGAGCACGATGCGTCCGAGGGGGACGCCAGCGTCGCGAAGTTCGTCTTCGGGGTGCCGCTGGCGACCGCTCGGTCCGCGGCGCCGTCCGGTCGGTTGCGCGCGGCCGTGCTCGACCGGTGGGCGAGCGGTGGGCACTGGACCGAGCGGACCGGCACGGCGCCGGTCACGTGACCGCCCGCAGCCGCGGCCGCGTACCGTGCACGGCATGACGAAGCCCGATCACGACCACCTCGACGACGGCGTCGACATGACGTTCGAGGAACGACGACAGGACACGTTCCGCCGCATGTCCGGATCCGACGAGCACGACGCCGATCCGAGGGTCGAGGTCTCCCGTGCCGAGGACGGCGACGTCCGCATCGACGTCGCCGACACCGCGGCGGTCCGACCCGGCGAGTGACCCCCGTTCCGGCCCTGGTCCACCGGGGTCGGTGGGGCACGGCATGATCGTGTCGTGCACCTCGTCCTCCGCCGCGTCGACGGCGGCGTCCTCGCGACGCCCCTGACCGACGCTGGGACCGCCCGGGGTGAGCCGACCAGCCTGGACGAGCCGGGCCTCCCGGCCTTCGTCGCGGCGCACGATGCACCGGGCGTGCGCTGGGTGTGGGACGACACCGCGCGCTGGTACCCGGCCGTGCTCGCCGCGGGTGGTCGGGTCGGTCGCTGTGTCGACCTGCGCCTCGGTCGTCGTGTCCTGCGGGCCGCGCTCGCGGCGCGGGGATCGGCGCTCGCCGCTCGGCCGGCCGACGCCCTGGACGCCCCGGTCGCGGAAACCCGCGTGGTCCGGCCGACGCAGGCCCAGCTCTTCGACGACGCCCTGTTCACGGCTTCCGTGCCCGACGACGAGGTCGATCCGGTGGCGGAGTTCCGCTCCCAGCTCGCCGCGGTGGCGGGGTCGAGCGCTCCGGGTGCGCTCCGCCTGCTGCTCACCGCGGAGTCGGCCGGTGCGCTCGTGGCGGCCGAGATGCTGCACGCCGGACTGCCGTGGCGTGCCGACGTGCACGAGCGGCTGCTCGAGGACGCCCTCGGGCCGCGCGTGCCCTACGGGGTGCGGCCGCGACGCCTCGAGGAGATCGCCGCCGTCGTGCGCGAGCGCCTCGACGACCCCGGTCTCAACCCGGACTCACCCGCCGACGTCCTGAAGTCGCTGCGCCGGGCCGGCCTGATGGTCACGAGCACGCGGAAGTGGGAGCTGCAGGAGATCGACCACCCCGTCATCGAGCCCCTGCTCGAGTACAAGCGCCTGGCGCGACTGCTCACCGCCAACGGCTGGACCTGGCTCGACGACTGGATCCGCGACGGACGGTTCCACCCGAAGTACGTCGTCGGCGGGGTCGTCACCGGGCGCTGGGCGGCCGACGGCGGGGGAGCGATGCAGTTGCCGAAGGGCATCCGCGGGGCGGTCATCGCCGACCCCGGGTGGAAGCTCGTGGTGGCGGACGCCGCGCAGCTGGAGCCCCGGGTGCTCGCCGCGATGTCCGGCGACCGGGCGATGGCCGCTGCCGGCGACGGGCGCGACCTGTACGACGGCGTGGTGGCCTCGGGTGCGGTGGAGACCCGGCAGCAGGCCAAGGTGGCGATGCTCGGAGCGATGTACGGGGCGACCCAGGGCGAGGGCGGTCGGCTCGTGCCACGCCTGGTCCGAGCGTTCCCGCAGGCGCTCGACATGGTGGAACGGGCCGCGCGGGCGGGGGAACGCGGCGAACCCGTGACGACGCTGCTCGGGCGGACGTCACCAGTGCCCGAGGACTCGTGGTTCGAGGCCCGCAACCAGGCGTACACGGTCGAGGGCACCCCGGCGATGCAGCGTGCGGTGGAGTCCCGTGCCCGAAGTTGGGGGCGGTTCACGCGCAACTTCGTGGTGCAGGGGACCGCGGCGGAGTGGGCGCTCGCGTGGATGGGGTCGCTGCGGTCGCGGTTGCTCGCCCGGTTCCCCGGGGCCGTGACCGACGGGCCGCACCTGGTGTTCTTCGTGCACGACGAGATCGTGGTGCACGCGCCGGCGGAGCACGCCGAGTGGGTGGCAGAGCAGATCCGGGAGGCCGCCGTCGATGCCGGGCGGCTGTTGTTCCAGGACTTCCCGGTGACGTTCCCGCTGTCGGTCGCGGTCGTGGGGGCGTACTCGGAGGCGAAGGACTGAGGCGGGTGCCTGGAGCGGCGATCACCCCGCCGCCGCGAACTCCACCCGGTCGTGCCGTGCAGTCGCGAAGCGCTGGCCGGGGTAGCGCAGCCCGGCGAAGTACATGTTGGTGTGCGCGACGATCTGCTCACCGGTGATGACGACGCCGTCGTGCTCGGCATCGGTCGTCGTGTGCGCGTCGGAGACGAGGGTGACGTCGAACCCGCGTACCGCTGCTGCCTGGGTCGTGGTGCGCACGCAGTGGTCACTCTGGGCGCCGGCGACGACGAGGTGCCGCACCTGGAGCGCCGAGAGGACGTCGGCGAGATCCGTGTCCGCGAACGAGTCCCGGTACGTCTTGCGGACCAGCGGTTCCCCGGGGACGCGTTCGAGCGGAGCGGCGAGCTGCCACTCCGGTGAGTCGACCGCGAAGTCGTCGTGGTCCTGCACCCAGATGACCGGGATGCCTGACGCGCGTGCCCGATCAACGAGCACCGCGGTCCGCTCGAGGACGCCTCGGGCGTCGAAGCAGTCACGCACGACGCCCGCCTGCAGGTCGATGACGACGAGTGCGGTCGAGGAAGCCATGACGTGATTGTGGCAGTGTGGCGCACCGTGCTGCACTGCCCGGGACGGCTCCCGGCGGCTTCGGGCAGGGTGGACGGATGCACACCGAACGCGGGGACGCCGCCGACCGCACCGTCGGCGAAGTCGATCTGACACGCTGGCGCTCGCGGGCCGGCCGCAGTGTCGCCGGTGCGTGGACCGCGCTCGGCAAGCGGTACGGCGCCATGCCCCTCCTGCTCCTCACCCTCGCCGTCGGCCTGGGCGTCGCCGTCCTCGCCACGTGGATCGCCTCCGAGGTCTACGACGCCGTCCGGGAAGCCGACGACGTCGCCGTGCTCGACCGACCGGTCCTCGACTGGGCGCTCACGCTCCGATCGCCCGCAGCGGACACGCTCGTCACCTGGTGGACCGACATCGCCGGCACGATCGGGATGCCGATCGTCGCGCTCGGCTTCCTGGTCGGCTTCACGATCCAGCGCCGTGCGTGGACGCCACTGGTGCTCCTGGTCGCCGCGAGCGGTGGTTCGCTGCTCATGACGATCGCGGGCAAGGACCTGATCGGTCGCGCCCGTCCGCCGCTGTCCGACGCGGTGCCGCCGTACGAGACGTCGCCGTCGTTCCCGTCGGGGCACACGCTCAACTCCACGGTGATCGTGGGAACGATCGTGTACCTGCTGCTCCTGCGGCAGTCGCGCGTCGTCACCCGGGTGTGGACGATCGTCGTGGGCACCCTGTTCGTGCTGTCGGTCGGGGCGTCCCGGGTGCTCCTCGGGCACCACTGGCTGACCGACGTCCTGGCGGCGTGGGCGCTCGGACTCGCCTGGCTCGCCCTCGTGATCACGGCGCACCGGTTGTACCTGACGGCGCTCCACCACGGTGCCGAGCCCGCGCCGGACGTCGACCGAATCACTTCGTGAGCAGAAGAGGTCGGGTCGTTCGCCCGCACCCGACGTCTTCTGCTCACGAAGTCGCAGGGCCCCGCTCCGCCCCGCCAGGCCCCGCGCCCGAACGGCAGAGCGCCGTCAGCCGCGACCGGTAGGTTGCCGGGCATGGAAGAACGGGTCTTCGGCGGCAGGTACCGCGTCACGAGCACGCTCGGTCACGGTGGCATGGCGTCCGTGTACCGGGCGGTCGACGAGCAGCTCGGCCGCGAGGTCGCGGTCAAGGTGTTCCGCATCGGCCCCGTCGACCGCGGTGAACGCGCCCGCGCCGAGGCGGAGATCCAGACCCTCGCGACGCTGCGCGCGCCAGAGCTCGTCACGCTCTACGACGCCGCGCTCGACGACGTCGACGGCGACTCGTACCTCGTCATGGAACTCGTGCCGGGCAGTGACCTGGCGACCCGTCTGCGCGAGGGCCCGCTCGACCCCGCGACCGCCGCCCGCCTGGGTGCGCAGGTCGCCGACGGCCTGGCTGCCGTGCACGCGCAGGGGATCGTCCACCGTGACGTGAAGCCCGCGAACGTCCTGCTCGAGAGCGACGGCCGGCACGTCAAGCTCGCCGACTTCGGGATCGCCCTGCTCCGTGACGCCTCACGGGTGACGGGGACGGGGACCGTGATGGGGACGGCCGCGTACCTGGCCCCGGAGCAGGTCCTGGCGAAGGAGATCACCGGCAAGGCCGACGTCTACTCGCTCGGGCTCGTGCTGCTCGAGTGCATGACCGGCCGCCAGCCGTTCCCGGGCAGCGCCGTCGAGTCGGCCACCGCCCGGCTCACCCGTTCGCCCGAGATCGACCGGCAGCTGCCCACGGCCTGGCGCACGCTGCTGCACGTGATGACCGCGCAGGACCCGGCGGAGCGACCGACGGCAGCCGAGGCGGCCGAGCGCCTGCGCGCGCTGGGCCGCGACGAGCCGACGAACGCGACGCAGCTGCTGCCCGGCGCACCCGGTGCGGTGACGGCTGCGGCCGCCGGCGCTGCGGGGGCCGCGGTCGGCGCCGGTGCTGCCGCAGCGGCGAACGCGGACGACCGGACGCAGGCGATGCCGGCGAGCGAACTGCCGAACGGCGGCGCGCGTCCGGGCGACGACGCCACCCGCGTCCTCGACACGCAGCGTCCGCACCCCGCCGACGACGTCTCGACGACCGTCCTCGGCGCCCAGGCGAACGGCCGCGGCGCATCGGGCCCGAGCGGGCCGACCCCGCCGCCGGTCACGCCCCGCCCGGTCCGGGGCGACCAGCCGGAGGACCAGCCGGGGAAGAAGAAGCGCGGACCGCTCATCGCCGCGATCATCGTGATCGTCCTGGTGCTCATCGGCATCGGGGTCGCGGTGTTCGCCCTGAACGGCGACGACGACGGCACCCCGGCCCCGACGGACACCACGTCGACCGCCCCGACCGAGCAGCAGCCGTCCGAGGACCCGGGCGAAGAACAGCAGCCGAGCGAACCGGCCGAGCAGCAGCCGTCGCAGGAGCAGCAGCCGTCGCAGCCCGCCGAGGAACCCAGCGAAGGGCCGAGCGAACCGACCCAGCCGGAGCAGCCCACGCAGGACCCGCCCGTCGGCCCGGAGCCGAGCACCCCGGCCTCGAACCCGGTGCAGGAGCCGCAAGACGGCACCGGCGCCGCCGACACCGGCGCGATCGACACCACGTCGGACACCGCTCCCGGCAAGTCCGGCAGCGCCCCGGGACACAACAAGGGCTGACGACCGGCACGGACACGCCGGGGTTTTCGTCCAGCCCCTGGAGCAAATAGGCTCGATCCGTGCGAGAACTGCAACGGAGCGGTGGTCCGACGACGGCCGTGGCCGCTCGGAACGGTGTCGGCTTCGGTTCCGCCGAGGCCTGGCTCGTCGAACGACCAGCGGATGCGTGCGTGGCCGAGGCGATCGTCCCCGGGTTCGCTGCGCGCACCATCGCCGCCGGTGACGAGCTGTCCTGGGTCTGGTTCCCGGAGCGGACCCTGCCCGACGGGGCGTCGGAACCGACGGAAGCAGACCTGCCGCACTTCTGGGATGCCACGGCCTTCGCCGTCGACGTCGTCTTCACCGACGGCTCGCGGCTGCGTGACCACGCCGGGGTCCGCGACCAGTACGGCGACGCGGTCACCCCGCACGCGCAGGACGCGGCCCGCAAGCTGTGGGTGGACCAGTGGAACCATCGCGCGGTCGACCTCACGCCGTTCGCGGGGCTGGTCGTCGACCGCCTGGAGGCCCGGCTCGGCTCCGACGCACCGGCTGCGGCCACCGACGCCGAGCGTCCCGCACTGCGTGGCTGGCTCGACGCCGTCCGGATCGGTCCCGCGCGGCCGACCCCGACGTCCCCGCTCGGCCACGTCCGGACGACCCGTGGTACCCAGGCCTCCTCCCGGTTCTCCCGCGGCAACAACGCCCCGCTCGTCGGTGTCCCGCACGGCGGGGTGTTCGGCCTGCCGATGACGGACGCCTCGAGCAACCGCTGGCCGTACGCGTACCAGGAGCACGACCGGCTCGACGACCAGGGGCGGCTCCGCCCGGCGATCCAGGCCTTCGCGACGAGCCACATCCCGTCGCCGTGGATGGGCGATCGCGGGGTGTTCCAGGTGATGCCCTCGCCACTCAGCACCCCCGACGTCGAGCGGGCCGCCCGGGCGCTCGGGTTCGACCACGAGGACGAGCAGGACGGCCCACACCGCTACCGGGTCGCCCTCGACCACGGTGTGACCGCCGAGCTGACCGCGGGCGAGTTCGCCCTCGGGTTCCGGTTCACCGGTACCCGCAGCGTCGTGCTCGACCACCACGGCCGGGTGTCCGACGTCTCCGTGACGGTCACCGACGGCACCGCCGTGGTCGAGGCGCTCCTGGACGACCGCCCCGGCACCCCGCCGCACCACGTGCACCTGCGGGTCGCCGGGGTCACCGCCGACCACACGACGGTCGGCGAGCACGAGCTGCGCGGCTGGCTGTCCGTGGGGGAGGACAGGGGCGCGGACGCCCCGGTCGACGTCCTGCTCGGCATCTCGACCGTCTCGATGGAGGACGCCCGCGCGAACCTCGACGACGCCGGCGCGTTCGACGCCATGCGGTCCCGTGCCGAGGCACTGTGGACCGAGAAGCTCGCGACGCTGACCTTCGACGGCGCGACCCCCGACCAGCTGACGAGCCTGTACTCCGGCCTGTACCGGCTGTTCCTCTACCCGAACCGCGCCGGGGAGACCGCCCTGACCGGCACCCCGCGGCACCGCTCCCCGTACGGCGCCGTGCTGGCGGACCCGATCCGGGACGAGCCCGGGCCGGAGATCGTCGAGGGCCCGTTCACCACCACGAACGGCTTCTGGGACACCTACCGCACGGCCTGGCCGCTCCTCGGACTCCTGACCCCCGAGACCGCGGGCGAGCTCGCGCAGGGCTTCGTCGAGCACCACCACGACGGCGGGTGGACGCCCCGCTGGAGTGCTCCCGGCGCCGAGGACTGCATGACCGGCACCACGAGCGACACCGTCTTCGCCGATCTCGCGGTGAAGGGCGTGCGCGGCTTCGACCTGGCCGAGGCGTACCGGAGCGCGGTGCGGAACGCGACCGTCCCGCCGCGTGACGAGCGCGTCGGACGCAAGGGGAGCCTCCCGGGCGCCTTCCGCGGCCACGTCGACACGGCGACCCACGAGGGGATGTCGTGGACCCTGGACGCGGCCATCAACGACTGGGGGCTGGCCGTCATGGCGGGCCTGCTCGCGTCACGGGCGCGGACGCCCGCCGACCTGTCCCGCTACGAGGCCGAGGCCGAGTGGTTCGCCCGCCGGTCGCTGCAGTACCGGCACGTCTTCGACTCCGAGCGCGGGTTCTTCATCGGCCGCGACCCGGACGGCTCGTGGCGGGTCGGCACCGAGTTCGACCCGCGCGACTGGGGCGACGACTACACGGAGACGAACGCGTGGGGCACCGCGTTCACGGCACCGCACGACGGCGCCGGCATCGTCGACCTGCACGGCGGGCCGGAGCGGTTCGACGCGGCCCTCGACGCGTTCTTCGCGACCCCCGAGACCGGCGCCCTGGCGCGGTCCGGCTCGTACGGGTTCCCGATCCACGAGATGACCGAGGCCCGCGACGTCCGGATGGGCATGCTCGGGCTGTCGAACCAGCCGGCGCACCACATCCCCTTCTTCCCGATGTTCACCGGGCGGCACGACGACGCGCACCGCATCGTCCGCGAATCGCTCGAGCGTCTGTTCGTTGGGTCCGACCTCGGCCAGGGCTACCCGGGCGACGAGGACAACGGCGAGATGAGCGCCTGGTACGTCTTCGCGACCATCGGCCTGTACCCGCTGGCGCCGTCGACCGGTACCTACGTGCTCGTGCCGCCGTCGGTCCGCAGGACGGTGCTGCGGCAGCCTGGGCCCACGCCGCCGGTTCCTGACCGACGCGCCAGCGGCGGGCAGGCCGTGCCGGTGGGGAGAGGATCGCCTACCGTCATCGAGATCGCCGCCGGCTCCGCAGGCGGGTACGTGGCGTCGGTGACGGTCGACGGCTCGCCCTGGTCCTCGGTCACCATCCCGCACAGCGTGGTCGTGGCCGCGTCGCGGATCGAGTTCACGCTGTCCGACGAGCCGCAGGGATGGGCGTCGGACACCCGCCCCGTCTCGGCCTCCGATGTGCACGGCCACCGGGACGCCCCGGTGGACGTCCTGCCGGTCGGGGCCTCGGCGCTCACCGACGACACCGGCCGCACCGTCACGGCGCTCGGCGCGGGGGAGTCCGTGTCCTTCGACGTGACGTGCCCGGCCGCGTCGTTGTACACCGTGACGGCGGCAGCGCCGGGGTCCTACTCGTGGCAGGTCGGCCTCGACGACGCCGTCACCGCTGTCGACGGCGCCGAGTTCACGTGGGCCGGCCAGACCCGGGTGTTCCGGATCCTCGGCGGTGGGTCGTCGTTCACGTTCACCGCCGGCACCGACCTGGCGCTGACGCAGCTCGAACTCATCGCGGCCGACGGACAGCGTTGACCCGACGTTCACCGAGCGGGAGCATGCTCGCCCCATGTCGATGAGCGCACCGTTCGATCCCGAACAGCAGGGCCGGTCCATCCCCGTGGACGGCAGTGACGAGTCCGAACTCGAGATGGAGGAGGACCGCGGCGCGGACGTCGGCGACGACTCCGCCGACCCGAGCGTCTCGCCCGTCAGCCACCACGACGAGGACGAGGCCGGCGGCGGCCCGGTGTTCCGGCGTCCGCACGCTGGCGAGCGACTGCACCCGGACGACCTCTGACCGTTCCGGGGCTCCTCCGGGGTTTCTTGGGCGATTGCCAAGCGGCTCGGGCATGCTCGTGCGCATGTCGATCGCGAACTCGTGGGACCCGTCCGGTGGCCGTGCAATCCCGGAGGACCAGGCGAAGGAGGACGGGCTCGAACTCGACGAGGACCCGGCGATGCTCGGGATCTCGTTCGACGTCGTGGGCGGTGCCTCCGCGGACCCCGCCGGGGTGTCCCCGGTCGACGTGCACGTGCCGACGCCGAGGTCTGCCGACGTCGACGCCGCCTCCGACGACTAGCGCGGGCCTGGTCGAACCCGGCGTACCGAGTTGCATCGGGCGTACCCGGTCGGAAGTTCTGACCAGGTACGCCCGGGAGCACCTCGCATCGCACGTGTTCTGGGAAGGAACCTCAGCGCGCGGAGGGGTCGGGGACGCGGTACTTGAACCCGACGTGCGAGCCGGTGAAGCCGAGGCGCTCGTAGAACCGGTGCGCATCCGTGCGGGCGGCGTCCGACGTGAGCTGCACGAGCGGGGTTCCGAGCTCCGGTGCTGCGACGTCCGTGACCCACCGCACCAGCGCGCTCCCGATGCCTCCGGAGCGCAGAGCACTGCTGACCCGCACCGCCTCGACGAGCAGTCGGGTGGCACCACGACGAGCCATCCCCGGGATCCGCGTGAGCTGCAGCGTGCCGACGAGTCGACCGTCGGTGTCCTCGGCGACGAGCAGCGCGTTCGCCGGGTCGTCCACGATCGATCGGAGTGCCTCGGCGTACTGCGGGCGGTCCTCCGGCGCAGCGACGTCTCCGCGCGCGGCGCTGATCGGATCGTCAGACAACAGCGTCATGAGTGCGTCGAGGTCCTCGTCCACGGCGTTCCGCAGCGTCACCTCGCCGGAGCGTGTGGTCAGGCGGACGGGCAGGGCGAGGTCGTGGAGCACGATCCCACCCTGCCCGAGCCGACCGGGCCGTTCCTGCTCAGGGGACGGTGTGTCCGGCTGCGGTGAAGATCCGGTACCACTCCTCGCGCGACAACTCGACGTCCGAGCCGGCTGCCGAGTCCCGCACGCGCTGCGGGTTCGTCGTGCCGAGGACGACCTGGAAGTGCGCGGGGTGACGGGTGATCCACGCGACCGCGATGCCGGTCGGGGTGACACCGTGCGCGGCGGCGACCTCTTCGAGCACGTCGTTCAGCTCGGCGTACTGCTCACGGTCGCCCAGGAAGACCCCGTCGAAGAAGCCCTTCTGGAACGGCGACCAGGCCTGCAGCGTGATGTCGTTGATGCGCGAGTAGTTGAGGATGTCGTTGTCGCGGGAGATCGACTGCTCGAGGCCGCCCATGTTCGCGGTCAGGCCCTGCGAGATCACGTTGGCGTGCGTGATGCTCAGCTGGACCTGGTTGAACGCGAGCGGCTGGCGGACGTGCTTCTTGAGCAGGTCGACCTGGCCGGGGGTGTGGTTCGAGACGCCGAAGTGGTGCACCTTGCCGGCGGCGTGCAGCTCGTCGAAGGCCTTCGCGACCTCTTCCGGCTCGACCAGGGCGTCGGGGCGGTGCAGCAGCAGGACGTCGACGTACTCGGTCTGCAGTGCCTCGAGCGACTCGTGCACGGACTCGAGGATGTGCTCGTACGAGAAGTCGAAGTAGGCGCCCTTCGGCGTCGGTCGGATGCCGACCTTGGTCTGCAGCACGATCTCGGCGCGCTCCGCGGGCGACAGCGTGACGGCCGCGCCGAACCGCTCCTCGCAGCCGTGCCACTCGCCGTAGACCGCCGCGTGGTCGAACATGTTCACACCCGCATCACGCGAGGCGCTGTAGAGCGAGCGGATGTCCTCGTCGCTCATGTCGTTGATCCGCATCAGTCCGACGACGACGTCGGAGGCGGTGAGGTCTGTCTGTGGCAACTCCAGTGTCTTCACGCCGTCGATCCTGCCAGCCGGTTCCCGGCACAGGCAGGCCCTGCCAGTACCTCAGGCGCGTTCGGGCAGCAGGACGGCGAGTACCTCGGAACCGTCCGTCCACGTCCCGGTCAGCGTCTCGCCCTCGGGCAGGGCCGTGCCGACGGCCCGAGCGATGATGAGGGTGCCGTGGTCGGTCGCGATCGACGTCACGGCGTCCGCGGTGGTCGCTCGCACCGAGGTGACGCTGGGGGAGTCGGGTTCGGAGCCGCTACCGCGGGCCCAGGCGTCCTTCGGCCGCTGTCCGGCACCGTTGGCCAACTCGAGCTCCGCTTCGTGCCCACCGGTGACGATCGCTCGGCGCAGGACGTCGGCGTGGACTGGATCGACCACCGCGTCGTACACCCACCGTCGCCCGAGCACGGAGTGGTCCATCGCGGTAACCAGGAACGCGTCGGCGCCGGGCAGCGGTGCGTCCCGGTAGGTCAGTGGCGCCTGCAGGACCCGGCCGTCCTCGGTGCGGACGAGCAGCACTTCGACGCCGACCTCGCCGGCGGGGTCGTCGAACCGGAACTGCCCGATGACCTCGAGCGGTGCTCCCGCGACGACGCCGCTCCACGCCTGGTCGGGGAGCCAGGCGGCGAGCGCCTCGGCCTTGGAGGGGCGGAGGGTTGCCTGCTCGATGACTGCCATGTCCCGACCGTACTGCCGCGAAGCACCCCGCCGTCGGCACACGTCGAGCTCAGTGGACGGAGAACCCGCCGTCGACCGCTATGGACTGCCCCGTGACGTAGGCTGACCCGGGCCCGGCGAGGAACACCGCCGCCGCGGCGAAGTCCGACGCCAGCCCGTTCCGGCCGACCAGCGTCCGTGCGGCGAGGGCCGCCACCGTCGCCGGGTCGGAACCGAGCCGCTCGTTGAGCGGAGTGCGCACGAAACCGGGGACGAGGACGTTGGAGGTGACCCCCTGCGCGGACCAGGCCTCTGCCTGGGACCGGGCCAGCGCCTCCAGGCCGGCCTTGGAGACCCCGTACGCGCCGCTGGCGGCGAAGGGGCGGTGGGCCTGCTGCGAACTGATCGACACGATCCGTCCGTACCCACGGGCCGCCATGCCGGGTGCGAGCCGCTGCCCGAGCACGAACGGCGCGTCGAGGTTGACGGCCATCGTGGCGTCCCAGGTGGCCTCGTCGAGTTCGGCCATCGGTGGCCGGAGGTTGATGCCGGCGGAGTTCACGAGGACGTCGACGTCGCCGGCCACATCGGCGAGCGCGTGTGCTCCGGCGCGCGTGGACAGGTCCGCGACGACGCCGTCGGCGGACCCGCCAGCAGCGCGGACGTCGTCGACCGTCGCGTCGATGGCGGACCCCGTCCGGGCGGCGACGAGCACGTGGGCACCCGCGTCCGCGAGCGCGGTGGCGATGGCGCGGCCGATGCCGGAGCTGCCTCCCGTCACGAGTGCGGTGCGTCCGTCGAGGCCGAAGAGCTGCTGCAGCGACATCCGGTCAGGCTACCGAGGCCCGTACGCTGGGCCGGTGCGTGACGACCTGCTGCCGATGCTCGCCTGCCCCGTGTGCGCCGAGCCCCTCGGTCGCGTCGACGGCGGCCAGGTCGGCTGCTCGAACGGTCACCGGTTCGACGAGGCGAAGCAGGGCCACCTGACGCTCCTGCCCGCGAAGCGGCGGGCACTCACCGCGGACACCACCGAGATGGTCGACGCGCGGCTGCGGTTCCTGGGGCGCGGGCACTACGCGCCCGTCGAGCGGGCGCTCGCCGCGATCGTCGCGGACGCCACCGCGCCCGGCATCGTGCTCGACGTCGGTTCGGGACCGGGGACCTACCTGGCGCATGCGCTACGCGCGGCGGACGGGAGGCCCGTGGTCGCGCCGGACGCGCTTGCACCTGTCGGCTGTCAGCCGACTCGACGACTGGGGGTGGCGTTGGACCTGTCGGCCGTCGCGATCCGGCGTGCGGCACGCATCCACGAGCGGGCGGGGGCCGTCGTCGGTGACGTGACCGAGCGCCTCCCGGTCGTCGACGACGCAGCCGCGGTCGTGCTGGACGTCTTCGCACCCCGCAACCAGACCGAGTACGCCCGCGTCCTGCACCCCGACGGCGTGCTCGCGGTGGTGACCCCGCGGACCGGCCACCTGGCGGAGCTCGCCGAGGCGACGATCAGCGTGGACCCGGAGAAGGAGCGCCGGCTGCACGACTCCCTGACGCCGTCGTTCGCGCTGCGGTCCTCCGAGGACCTGATGTGGACGATGGACCTGTCGGCGGAGGACGTCCACGACGTGGTGCACATGGGGCCGAGCCACCACCACGTCTCGGCGGAGCAGGTGTTCGCGCCGACGAGTGTGACCGCGACCGTGACGGTCAGCACGTGGAGCCGCTCGGGCTGATCCTCCGACCTGATCAGCGCTCGCCGACGTCCCGCGGACTGCCCTGTTCGGCCCACCGACGGGCGGTGTGGGCTCGCCCGCGCGCACGGTCGACGGCCATCCCGGTCCGGGCGAGCAGGAGCACGGCGCCCACGCTCCCGGCTCCGATCGGCGTCACGAACAGTCCGAGGTCGATCCCGGGCATCCGCCACCAGTCGATCGACCAGGCGGCGACGAGTGCGAACCCGAGCAGGAGCGCGCCCGTCCACCACCACCGCCCGGGGATCCGGACGGTACCGAGCCCGGCGAGCACGAGGAGCGCCCAGCACCCCTCGGGCGCGAAGGACCGTGGGTCGTTCGTACCGCAGCTGGACACCGCGCACTGCCACTCGACCTGGTCGGCCACGCCCGCGTACCAGTGGAACAGCAGCGCGGCAG
This sequence comes from Curtobacterium sp. ME12, assembly GCF_903970855.1. Taxonomy (NCBI): domain Bacteria; kingdom Bacillati; phylum Actinomycetota; class Actinomycetes; order Micrococcales; family Microbacteriaceae; genus Curtobacterium; species Curtobacterium sp. ME12. The sequence goes on along the minus strand of NZ_CAJCKD010000002.1, from coordinate 115,012 downwards.
CGACGACGGCGATGAGTGCGACCGGTGGCCCGATCCACCGCCACACGCTGCCGAACCGAGAGCGGCGTCGGCGGGCGGCCGCCCATCCGTCCCCGAGCTCGTAGCCGGGCATCGGACGGAACTCGGGCATGCCAGCACGCTACCGGCGGCCGGGTTCCGTGGGGAAGTGCTTCACAAACGTCCGTGCGTCGGTGCGGCCGGGGCCGTCCCGACCGCACCGCCGCGTCACTCGGTCGGCGCCGCGACGTCGAGCTGCCAGACCACGCCGAACCGGTCGCACAGCTGCCCGGCCAACGGTGCCCAGGCCGATGGTTCCAGGGGCTGCCGGACCTCGGCGCCGTCGGACAGTGCGGCCCAGTACCGCTCGATCTCGGCGGTGTCGTCGCCGTGCACGAACACGTAGAAGGCGTTCGATCCCTGGTCGTAGGGCTGGCCGGGCCAGACGTCGAAGGCCATGATCCGGAAGCCGGCGTCGGTGGACACCTGGCCGAAGACGATGCGGTCGGCCCAGGCCGGGTCGTCCAGGGCGCCCATCTGCCCGTACGTGGCGGCGGTGACCTCGCCGCCGAAGACCGATGCGTAGAAGTCGAGCGCCGCGCGGGCGTCGCCGTCGAAGTTGAGGTGGGTTGTCGTTTCGATGCTCATGGGACGAGGATGACGGGCGATGCGGTCAGATCGTGTCCGCTTCTCGGACGAAGATGGTCGACATGGCCGGACCCTCCGCACGCATGCTCGCGCTGCTCTCCCTGCTGCAGGTGCACCGTGACTGGCCGGGCGACGAGCTGGCCGGACGGCTCGAGGTCAGCTCCCGCACCGTCCGCCGCGACGTCGATCGGCTCCGCGGCCTGGGGTACCGGGTCGAGGCGCTCCGCGGCCCGGCCGGTGGCTACCGGCTCGAGGCCGGCTCCGACCTGCCCCCGCTGCTGTTCGACGACGACCAGGCGGTGGCGATCGCCCTGGCGCTCGCCGTGGCGCCGGCATCGGGGGCGGACGTCGCCGAGTCGGCGGCCCGTGCCCTCGCAACCGTTCGGCAGGTGATGCCCGCGCGCTTGCGGTCCCGGGTCGACGCGGTGCAGGCCGTGACCGCGACGAGCCGGACCACCACGCACCCACAGGTCCTGGTGGCGGTGAGTGAGGCCGTCCACCTTCGCGAGGTGTTCCGCTTCGGGTACGGCGAGGACGAGACCCCGCACCGGGTGGAACCGCACGCCGTCGTCGCCCGGAACGGTCGCTGGTACCTGCTCGACTGGGATGCCGACCGCGACGACTGGCGCACCCACCGCATCGACCGGATCACGCCGCGGATGCGCACCCGGGTCCCCTTCACGCCGCGACCGATCCCCGGTGGTGATGCGGCCGCGTTCGTGTCCGCGCGGTTCAAGGGGTCCGCGGTCGACGACGTGTGGCCCTGCACCGGTTCGGTGTCGATGACCGCGGGCGATGCGCGGCGGATCGCGCCGTACCTGCCCGAGGACGCCGTGGTCGAGCAGCTCGAGGGCGACCGCGCCCGCGTCACCCTCGGGTCGTGGTCGTGGGACGGACTCGCTGGCGTCGTTGCGGGGTTGATCGTGCCGGTGCGGGTCGAGGGGCCGGACGGACTGCGCGGTGCGGTCTCCGAGCTGTCGAGACGACTCGCGACGGCGGCCGGTTGAGCTGGGTCGGTCGCGCGCGTTAGGGCGGCGCATGCGTCCGTCAGGGCGGCGTGAGGGAACCGTTAGGAGCGGTCTGGAGGCGCGGCGCAGGACCCAGCATCGGTTCGGCACCACTCGTGGCGCCGGTCCGCGTCACCCGGCGCGGACACCGCAGACCTTCTGGAGTCCCTCGTGTTCGACGTGTTCGTCGTCGCCGGTGTCCTCGCCGTGTTCGGCGTGGTGGCACTGATCGCCAAGGGGGTGGAACGGCTGTGATCGGCATCACCATCGCGGCCGCCGTCCTCGGCATCGCCGCAGTCGTGTACCTCGTCTGGGCGCTCGTGCGTCCGGAGCGCTTCTAGTGGGCGCCGCGGACGTCTGGGCGGGCATCGCCCAGGTCGCCACGCTCGTCCTGCTGCTCGTCGTCGCGTACCGTCCGCTCGGTGACTGGATGGCGAAGGTCTTCACACCCGTCCGGCACAACCGCATCGAGCGCGGGGTCTACCGGCTGATCGGGGTCGACCCGGACGCCGAGCAGTCCTGGCCCGTGTACCTGCGCGGCGTGCTGCTGTTCAGCGTCGCCGGGCTCCTGCTCGTCTACCTGCTGCAGCGCATCCAGGTCGTCCTGCCCGGCGACCTCGGGCTGCCGGCCGTCGGACCCTCGCTCGCGTTCAACACCGCGGCGTCGTTCGTCGCGAACACCAACTGGCAGTCGTACTCGCCCGAGGTCACCGTCGGCTACACGGTGCAGATGGCCGGCCTCGCGGTGCAGAACTTCCTGTCCGCAGCCGTCGGCCTCGCCGTGGCCGTCGCCCTGGTGCGCGGGTTCGCCCGCCGCAAGTCCGGCACGCTCGGCAACGTGTGGGTGGACATCGTCCGCGGGCTCGGCCGACTGCTGCTGCCCGGGGCCTTCGTCTTCGCGATCGTCCTCGTCGCCGGCGGGGTCGTCCAGTCGTGGGGGAGCGGTACCGACGTCACCACGCTCATCGGCGGCACGCAGCACATCCCGGACGGGTTCGTCGCCTCGCAGGAGGCGATCAAGGAACTCGGCACGAACGGTGGCGGCTACTTCAACGCGAACTCGGCGCACCCGTTCGAGAACCCGCAGGCGTGGACGAACCTCGTCGAGATCTTCCTGATGCTCGTCATCCCGTTCTCGCTGCCGCGCACCTTCGGCCGCATGGTCGGCGACGACCGCCAGGGCTACGCGATCCTCGCCGTGATGGGCGCGATCTTCCTCGTGTCCCTGTCGGTGATGTCGATCGCCGAGCTCGGCGGCGCCGGGGTGGCGACGCACGCGGCCGGCGCGGCGATGGAGGGCAAGGAGACCCGGTTCGGGATCCTCGGCACCACCCTGTTCGGCACGACGTCGACCGCGACCTCGACCGGTGCGGTGAACGGCATGTTCGACAGCTTCACGCCCATCGGCGGGATGATGGCGATGCTGAACATGATGCTCGGCGAGGTCACGCCGGGCGGCGTCGGGTCCGGCCTGTACGGCATGCTCGTGCTCGCCGTCATCACGGTGTTCATCGGCGGTCTACTCGTCGGTCGCACGCCCGAGTACCTCGGCAAGAAGATCCGCGCGAAGGAGATGACCTTCGCGGCGCTGTACATCCTCGTCACGCCGACGCTCGTGCTCGTCGCCACCGGGCTCTCGCTCGTGATCCCCGGCGTCCGCGAACAGGTGCTCGGCACGTCGATCTACAACCCCGGCAACCACGGACTCTCCGAGTTGCTCTACGCCTTCACCTCGGGTGCGAACAACAACGGCTCGGCCTTCGGCGGGCTCACCGCGAACACGACCTGGATGAACTCCTCGCTCGGCGTCGTGATGCTGCTCGGCCGCTTCGTGCCGATGGTGTTCGTCCTGGCGCTCGCCGGGTCGCTCGCCGCCCAGGACCGCGTGCCGGAGACCGCGGGCACGCTGCCCACCCACCGCCCGCTGTTCATCGGGCTGCTCGGCGGCGTCGCCGTCATCGTCACCGCACTCACCTACTTCCCGGTGCTCGCACTGGGTCCGCTCGCAGAAGGACTGTCATGACCACCGTGACCTCCGAGCACGAGGCGACCACCGCCCCGGAGCCGGCCACCCGCTCGTCCGCGTTCGGGCCCCGCCAACTGGTGGCGGGCCTCCCGGGCGCCCTGCGGAAACTCGATCCGCGACTCATGTGGCGGAACCCCGTCATGTTCATCGTCGAGGTCGGCGCGGCGCTGACGACGGCAGCCGCCGTCGTCGAGCCGTCCGCGTTCACCATCGCCATCGCCGTGTGGCTCTGGCTGACCGTCGTCTTCGCCAACCTGGCGGAGTCGGTGGCCGAGGGCCGGGGCAAGGCCCAGGCCGACACGCTGCGGAAGACCCGCTCGACCACGAGCGCCCGACGGGTGCTCGGCTACACGCAGGCCGACGCGGCTGCGACCGCGAACGAGACCGAGGAGGTCGCGTCCGTCGACCTGGCCAAGGGCGACGTCGTCGTGGTCGTCGCCGGCGAGGTCATCCCGGGCGACGGCGACGTCATCGACGGCATCGCCTCGGTCGACGAGTCGGCCGTCACGGGCGAGTCCGCACCGGTCATCCGCGAGTCCGGCGGCGACCGCAGCGCCGTCACCGGAGGCACCCGGGTGCTGTCGGACCGGATCGTGGTGCGCATCACCTCGACGCCGGGTGAGACCTTCATCGACCGGATGATCCGCCTGGTCGAGGGTGCGGCACGGCAGAAGACGCCGAACGAGATCGCGCTGAACATCCTGCTCGCCTCGTTGTCGATCGTCTTCGTGATCGTCTGCCTGACGATGCAGCCCATCGCGGGACTCGTCGGTGCGACGGTCAGCGTGCCGGTGCTCATCGCCCTGCTCGTCTGCCTCATCCCGACCACCATCGGAGCCCTGCTCTCCGCGATCGGCATCGCCGGCATGGACCGGCTCGTGCAGCACAACGTGCTGGCGATGTCCGGACGTGCGGTCGAGGCCGCCGGGGACATCACGACGCTGCTGCTCGACAAGACCGGCACGATCACCTACGGCAACCGTCGGGCATCCCGCGTGGTGCCGGTGCCGGGGGTGTCGGAGGCCTCGCTCATGGAGGCCGCCGCGCTGTCGAGTGCTGCCGACAGCACACCGGAAGGACGCTCGATCGTGTCGCTCGCTGCGGACGCCGGGGTGACGCCGATCCTGCCGGACGGGGCCGTCGAGGTGCCGTTCACGGCGCAGACGCGCATGTCCGGTCTCGACCTGTCGGACGGGTCGCAGATCCGGAAGGGTGCTGCTGCTGCAGTGCTCGCCTGGGCCGGAACCCCCGAAGCCGGTGTGACGGCTGCGATCGACGCGACCGTCGCCGAGGTCTCCGACCAGGGCGGGACCCCGCTCGTCGTCGGCCGCCGCTCCGCGGACGGTGTGGTCACGCTGCTCGGTGTCGTGCACCTGAAGGACGTCGTCAAGGACGGCATGGCCTCGCGCTTCGCCGAACTCCGGTCGATGGGCATCCGCACCGTGATGATCACCGGCGACAACCCCCGCACGGCGAAGGCCATCGCCGCGGAGGCCGGCGTCGACGACTTCCTCGCCGAGGCCACGCCGGAGGACAAGCTCGCCTACATCAAGCGCGAGCAGGAGGGCGGCAACCTCGTCGCCATGACCGGTGACGGCACCAACGACGCCCCGGCCCTGGCCCAGGCGGACGTCGGCGTCGCGATGAACACCGGCACGACGGCGGCGAAGGAGGCGGGCAACATGGTCGACCTCGACTCCGACCCGACCAAGCTCATCGACGTCGTCCGCATCGGCAAGCAGCTCCTCATCACCCGTGGCGCCCTGACCACCTTCTCCATCGCCAACGACGTCGCGAAGTACTTCGCGATCATCCCGGCGATGTTCCAGGCGGCGTTCCCCGGGCTCGCGGCGCTCAACGTGATGGGCCTGCACAGCCCGTCGTCCGCGATCCTGTCGGCCGTCATCTTCAACGCGCTCGTCATCGTGGCGCTCATCCCGCTGTCCCTGCGCGGCGTCAAGTACCGCGCAGCTGCGGCGTCGTCGATCCTCGGCCGCAACCTGCTCGTCTACGGGCTCGGCGGCGTGGTCGTCCCCTTCATCGGCATCAAACTGATCGACCTCGTCGTCGGTCTCATCCCGGGGTTCTAGTCATGGCATCTGCACGTTCCACCTTCCGTTCCGCCGGTGTGGCCATCCGCCTCACCCTCGTCGCCACCGTCGTCCTGGGCGTCGGCTACCCGCTCGCCGTCTGGGGCGTCGGACAGGCGGCGTTCCACGACCAGGCCAACGGCTCGATGGTCACGGACTCGTCCGGCACGGTCGTCGGTTCCTCGTTGATCGGGCAGTCGTTCACGGGCGAGCAGGCCGACCGCTGGTTCCAGTCGCGGCCGTCCGCCGCCGGCGAGGACGGTTACGACGCCGGTGCGTCCTCCGGCTCGAACCTCGGGCCGAACAACCCCGACCTGCTCGAGGCCGTCGAGGACCGTCGTGCGGCGCTGGCGGAAGCCGATGGGGTCCCCGCCGCGCAGGTGCCCGCCGACGCCGTGACCGCGTCCGGTTCGGGGCTCGACCCGGACATCAGCCCCGCCTACGCGGCCCAGCAGGTGGCTCGAGTGGCTGCGGCGCGGGGCGTCTCGGAGGACACGGTGCGGGCGCTCGTGGCCGCGAACACCGAGTCACGGCAGCTCGGGTTCCTCGGCGAGCCGGTCGTGAACGTGCTCGCGCTCAACCTGGCACTGGCGAAGGCGTCCTGAGCGTGGGTGACCCCTCCGCAAGACACCGGTGCTCGCGCGTCGAACACCCGCAATCCGCGGCGCGACAGGTGAACACCGGTGTCTTGCGGAGACCGGCCGACCGACGCGAGAGGATGAGCACGTGAAGCGCGGGAAGCTGCGGGTCCTGCTCGGTGCGGCGCCCGGTGTCGGCAAGACCTACACGATGCTCGAAGAGGGGCGTCGCCTGCTCGACGAGGGTCGCGACGTGGTCGTGGCCGTCGTCGAGACGCACGAGCGCGCCGCCACCGCAGCCCTGGTCGACGGGCTCGAGGTCGTGCCCCGCCGCACCGTCTCCCACCGCGGGGTGGAGCTCGACGACCTCGACCTCGACGCCGTCCTCGCCCGGGCCCCCGAGATCGCACTCGTCGACGAGCTCGCGCACACGAACGCCCCCGGTGGTCGCCACGACAAGCGCTGGCAGGACGTCGAGGCGCTCCTCGCCGCCGGGATCTCGGTGGTGAGCACCGTCAACGTGCAGCACATGCAGTCCCTCGGCGACGTCGTGCGCGAGATCACCGGCACCGTGCAGCGCGAGACCGTCCCCGACGCCGTGGTGCGCGCGGCGGACCAGATCGAGGTCGTCGACCTCGCCCCGGCGGCCCTGCGGGAGCGGTTGTCCGACGGCCTCGTGTACCCGGCGGCCCGGATCGACGCGGCGCTGTCGAACTACTTCCGCCTCGGCAACCTCACCGCACTGCGCGAGATCGCCCTGCTCTGGCTCGCCGACGAGGTCGACGACGCGCTCAAGGCCTACCGCGCCGAGCACGGCATCGAGCACCGGTGGGAGACCCGGGAACGCGTGCTCGTCGCCTTGACCGGAGGCCCCGAGGGCGAGACCCTGCTGCGCCGCGGTGCCCGGATCGCCGCCCGCAGCGCCGGCGGCGAGCTCGCCGCCGTGCACGTCACGACGAACGACGGCCTACGCGAGCGGCACCCCGGCGCGCTCGGCAAGCAGCGGACCCTGCTCGAGCAGCTCGGTGGCACCTACCACCAGGTCGTCGGCGACGACGTGCCGAGCACGCTGGTGCGGTTCGCGCGGTCGATCGACGCCACCCAGATCGTGATCGGGGTCAGCCGCCGCAGCCGGCTCGCGGCCGCCTTGACCGGTCCGGGGATCGGCAACACCGTGATCCGCGAGTCCGGCGACATCGACGTCCACGTCGTCACGCACGAGCGCGCCGGCGGCGGGATCACCCTGCCCAAGCTCGGCGGCAGCCTGTCACGCGGCCGGGTAGTCGCCGCGTTCGTCCTGTCCGTCCTGGTCGGGCCGCTGCTCACCTGGGTGCTGTCGATCGGCAGCGACCCGGACGCCATCACGGTGGACGTGCTGGCGTACCAGCTGCTCGTCCTGGTCGTGGCGCTCGTGGGTGGGATGTGGCCGGCGGTGTTCACGGCCGTGCTGTCCGGGCTGAGTCTCGACTACTTCTTCGTGCAACCCCTCTACATGGTCACCGTCCAGCAGCCGTGGCACCTGTTCGCCCTGGTCATGTACGTGATCAGTGCGGTGCTGGTCAGTTTCGTGGTCGACCGGTCCGCTCGCCGATCACGTGCCGCCCGTCGGGCCTCTGCCGAGTCCGGGCTCCTGATGGGCATCGCCGGCAGCGTGCTCCGCGGCGACGACGCCCTGCAGGCGCTGCTCGACCGCACCCGTGAGGCCTTCGGCTTCGCCGGCGTCCGGATCCGCCAGGGCGACGAGGTGCCGGCGACCTCCGGCGAGTTCGGCGCGACGCCGGACGCGTCGACGACGCTGGCGTCCGGCGCCGTGCTCGAGTTCGCCGGCGCGCCCGACGACCCGACCCAGCGCCGGCTGCTGCGGGTCGTCGAGCAGCAGCTCGACGCCGCCGTCGAGCACCGCGAGCTGACACGCACCGCCGTCGGCGCCGAGCGCATCGCCGCCGCCGACCGGGTCCGGAGTGCGCTGCTCGCGGCCGTCGGCCACGACGTGCGCCGACCCATCGCAGCGGCCTCCGCCGCCGTGCAGACGCTGCGTGCGCCCGACATCGACCTGTCACGGGCCGACCGGGAGGCGCTGCTCGCGACCGCCGACGAGAGCCTCGGTCAGCTGGCGGTGCTGTTGGCGGACCTGCTGGACGTCAGTCGTGTCCAGGCCGGTGTCCTCGCGGTCACCCCGGCTGCGATCGCGCTCGAGACGGTGGTCGCCCCTGCACTCGACGAGCTGGAGCTCGGCCCCGACGACGTCGACCTCGACCTGCCCGCGGACCTGCCGCCGGTGCTCGCCGACCCGGTCCTGCTGCAGCGCGTCGTGGTGAACCTGCTCGCGAACGCCGCCCGGTACGCGCCGGACGGCACCCACGTCCGGGTCGCCGCGAGCGCGTTCGCCGGCGGGGTGGAGCTCCGCGTCGCCGACCACGGCCCCGGCATCCCCGAGGACCGCCGTGACGAGGTGTTCCAGCCGTTCCAGCGACTCGGCGACACCGACAACGAGACCGGCCTCGGGCTCGGCCTGGCGCTCGCGCGCGGGTTCACCGAGGGCATGGGCGGCACGATCGAGGTCGACGACACCCCGGGCGGCGGGCTCACCGTCGTGGTGCGGCTGCCGATCGCCGGGCACGTGGGAGTGGAGATCCGATGAAGGTCCTGATCGCTGACGACGACGCGCAGCTCGTCCGCGCGCTCTCGGTGACGCTCTCGGCGCGCGGGTACGACGTCGTCACGGCTCGGGACGGGCGCGAGGCGATCGACGCCGTCATCACCGAGCGCCCCGACCTGGTGCTGCTCGACCTCGGCATGCCCCGGCTCGACGGCATCGGTGTGCTCGAGGGCGTCAGGGCCTGGTCGCAGGTGCCCGTCCTCGTGCTCTCCGGGCGGACCGACTCGTCCGACAAGGTCGACGCGCTCGACGCCGGAGCCGACGACTACGTGACGAAGCCGTTCCAGATGGACGAGCTGCTTGCCCGGCTGCGGGCGCTCGGACGGCGGCGGGTGGTGGCGTCGGAGGAGACCCCGACGATCGCGATCGGACCGCTGCTCGTGGACCTCGTCGCGAAGCAGGTCACCCCGGCGGAGGGCCCCGCGATCCGCCTGACGCCCACCGAGTGGCGCCTGCTCGAGGTCCTGGTCACGAACCCGGACCGCCTGATGACCCGCGAGATGCTGTTGACCGAGGTCTGGGGGCCGACGCACGGCAACGACTCCGGGTACCTGCGGCTGTACATGGCGCAGCTGCGGCGGAAGCTCGAGCCGGACCCCGCACACCCCCGCTACCTGGTCACCGAGTCCGGCATGGGGTACCGCTTCGCTCCCGGCGGCGTCACGCCCGCGAACTGAACGCCGCGAGCTCCGCCCGGGTCCGGGCGCCGTGCTTCCGGAGCAGGTTCGCGACGTGGTACTTCACGGTGTTGACGCTGATGCCGAGTCCCTCGGCGATCTCCCGGTTGCCGACACCGGTCGCCACGAGCCGCAGCACGTCGCGCTCCCGCGGGGTCAGGTCGCCGTCGTCGACCGCGTCCACCTCGGTCGGCCGCGGGTCGAGCGGCAGTGAGATGTCGAGCACGGACCCCCAACCGGGCGTGCTCGCGACCTGCACCCGCCCGTCGAGCGTGACGACCCGCTCCGCGATCGGCCGCATCGCGTCGTCGTGCACGTCGAGCGTGCCGGAGCCGTCGTCGCGGAGCTGCATGAGCAGGTTCCGGCCGTCGCAGTCCCACTGGATGCGCACCCGCTTCGCCGCACCGTCGTCGACCAGGGCGAGCACCGCGGTCCGGACGATGGCCCGGGCCGCGTGGGCGACGTCACCCGGGAGCGCACGGCCGGTGGCCGGCGGCTCGACGAACTGCACGTCGAGGTCGCCGAACCGAACGAGCGGTCGCAGGTCGGCGCGCAACCGCGAGAACGCGCCGGTGACGGGTTCGAGCAGGGTGCTCCGCTGCTGGTCCGTGACGGTGCGCAGGTCGACCAGGGCGGCCGAGGCGATCTCGACGGCCTCGGCCCGGGCGGCCGCGTCGGTGACCCGCGACGACCGGAGCACGGCGAGGACGGACTCGAGGGTGAGCGCGTGCCGGTCCGCCTGCTCGGCGACCGTGCGGGCGTGCTCGGCGGCCGCGAGCCGGATGGCGGAGCCGCCCCGGGCCTCCAGGCTGTCGACCGATGCGTCCATGGAGATGACCGTACCCGTCCCACCCGAGCGGACGGGCCCACCCGATGGGACGGGACCCCTGCCGGGGCGGGTAGCGGCGGGTACCGGCGCGCGACGGAAGGATCGATGGCATGGCAGCAACCACCGTCTCCGCAGCGCTCGACCTGGTCGTCCGCGAGGTCGGCGACCTGGCAGCCCGCCTCGACGACGCCCCGGCCCAGCGCGCACTCGACCTGATCGAGGGCGCCGACCGGGTGTTCGTCCACGGGGCCGGTCGATCCGGCCTCGCCCTCCGCATGACCGCGATGCGCCTCATGCACCTCGGGCTCGACGCACACGTCGTCGGCGAGGTCACCACCCCGGCCATCCGCCAGGGTGACCTGCTCCTCGTCGCGAGCGGCTCGGGCACGACCACCGGCATCGTGCAGGCCGCGCGGACCGCGCACGAGGTCGGCGCATCCGTCGTGGCGCTCTCGACCACCGACGGCTCCCCGCTCGCCGAGCTGGCGGACGTCACGATCGTCCTGCCCGCCGCGACGAAGACCGACCGCTCCGGCACCGCCTCGGCCCAGTACGCCGGTGGCCTCTTCGAACAGGCGGTCGCCCTGGTGGGCGACGCCGTGTTCCACGCCCTGTGGACCCGAGGCGGGCAGTCCGCCGACGACCTCTGGCCCCGCCACGCCAACCTCGAATGAAAGGCACACCCATGCAGCTCCAGTTCGCCATGGACACCCTGACCACCGAAGCCGCCCTCGAGCTCGCCGCCGCGGCCGCGCCGCACGTCGACGTCCTCGAGCTCGGCACGCCCCTGATCAAGAGCGCCGGTCTGTCCGCCGTCACCGCGATCAAGGAGGCACACCCGGACAAGATCGTGTTCGCCGACCTCAAGACGATGGACGCCGGTGAGCTCGAGGCCGACATCGCCTTCTCGGCCGGTGCCGACCTGGTCACCGTCCTCGGTGTCGCCGGCGACTCGACGATCGTCGGTGCCGTCAAGGCCGCGAAGCAGCACGGCAAGGGCATCGTCGTCGACCTGATCGGCGTCTCCGACAAGGCCGCCCGTGCCCGCGAGGTCGTCGCACTCGGCGCCGAGTTCGTCGAGGTCCACGCCGGGCTCGACGAGCAGGCGGAAGAGGGCTTCACGTTCTCGACCCTGCTCGACGCCGGCAAGGAGTCGGGCGTCCCGTTCTCGATCGCTGGCGGCGTGAACGCGTCCTCGGTCGCCTCGGTGCAGGAGGCCGGTGCCCGCATCGCCGTCGCCGGCAGTGCGATCTACAGCGCGTCGGACGTCGGCGCAGCAGCCGCCGAGATCCGCGCCGCGATCAAGTAGCGCGTCACGGTCGCCCGCGCGGGGTCGCGGGCGACATCGAGTGAGCAGAAGACGTCGAGTGTGAAGACCACACCCGACGTCTTCTGCTCACTCGCGGCACGTCCCGCGCCGTCCGCAGGGCGGTAGCGTCGAGGCGTGACGATCACGCTGCGCCGGGTGACGGCGGACGACTGGGAGACCTGGCGGCCGGTCCGACTCGCGGCGCTCGCCGACTCCCCGGGAGCCTTCGGCTCGACGCTCGCCGACTGGGCAGACGCTCCATCGCACCGGTGGCGGGCCCGGCTCTCGATGCCCGGAGCGCTCGACCTGCTCGCCCAGACCGAGGACGGTTCCGTCGTCGGCATGGTGAGCGGGGTGACGGGCGAGGACCCCGGTACCGCTGGACTGATCTCGATGTGGGTCGACCCAGCCACCCGGGGCCGGGGGATCGCCGCTGCGCTCATCCGTGCCGTCGCAACCTGGGCTGCGGGCACCGGAGCGCACCACCTCGAGCTGTCGGTTGCGCCGGACAACACCGCGGCCCGCCGCACGTACGAGCGCTGCGGCTTCACCGCGGTCGGCGAGCCTGGGGACGCCCTGCCTGACGGGCGGCGCGAGGTCGTGATGCGCCGTGACCTCACCGCCGAGCGCACGCTCGACGCCTACGAGCGCGCGGCCGATCGCTACGCGGAGCGCACGGACGACCACCGCGCCGGCCTCGTCGACGACCTGCTCGCGCTCGTCCCCGTCGGGGCGCGGGTGCTCGAGCTCGGGTCCGGCCCGGGGCGGGACGCCCTCGCGCTCGAGGCCGCCGGGCTCGTGGTCGACCGGACGGACGGCGCGCGGTCGTTCGTCGAGGCGCTGCAGAAGCAGGGGCACGAGGCACGCCTGCTCGACGTGCGCTCGGACGCGTTCGGCGGCCCGTACGACGCCGTGTTCGCGAACGCGGTGCTCCTGCATGTCGCACGGACGGAGCTCGGGGACCTCCTCGCTCGCCTCCGTGAGGCCGTGCAGCCAGACGGCGTGCTGGCCGCGACCGTGAAGCACGGCGACGGCGATGCGTGGAGCACCCGGAAGCTCGACCACGCCCGGCACTTCACCTACTGGGCGCCAGAGCCCCTCGCCGAGCTCGTCGCCCGCTCCGGGTGGGCCGACGTCGACGTCCGCGAGACGACGCGTCCGGAGGCCGACGAGCGGTGGCTCACCGTCATCGCACGACGCCCCCGGGAAGCAGGGACGCCATGAACCGAGCACTGCGCTGGACCACCTGGATCGTCGCGGTCGTCGTGCTGCTCGCGGTGGTGTTCCTCGTCTGGGCCCACATCGTGATGCAGGGCACCCGCAGCGCCGCCCTGCAGGTCTGGCGCGACGACCGGATCGCCGTCCGCGACGCCGGAGACTCGGTGGTGATGACCCCGACCGGCCAGGCCGACGGGGTCGGGATCGTCTTCATCCCGGGCGCGAAGGTCGATCCGTACGCCTACATGGCCACGTTCCGTCAGGTGGTCGCCAACGGCACGACCGTCGTCATCACGAAGCCGACGCTGAACCTCGCGTTCTTCGACACCCGACCGCTGTCGACGTTCCAGGCGCACGCGCCCGAGGTCGCGCACTGGGCGGTGGGCGGACACTCCCTCGGCGGGGTCCGCGCGTGCCAGCTCGCCCAGGACGCCGACGGCCTGCTGCTGCTCGGCAGCTACTGCGCGGACGACATCAGCCGCTCGTACATCGACGTGCTGAGCATCTCCGGTTCGCGTGACGGCCTGTCCACACCGGCCAAGGTCGACGCCGCGCGGGACGAGCTGCCGTCGACCGCCACCATGACCGAGATCCAGGGTTCGAACCACGCCGACTTCGGTGCCTACGGCGACCAGCCGGGCGACCGCACGGCGACCATCAGCCGTGCTGATGCCCGCCAGCAGATCTCGGACGCCATCGAGGCCTGGGTGCGCGACCTGCGCTGACCACGCGGGCGGACCGGCGGACGCACCACGGGCCTCCAGACGGTCTGCCTGGAGGCCCGTGGTGCGTGACGTCAGTGGATCACGCCCGCCTCGTGGTCGCGTCCGGAACGGCGCCCGGTGAACCGGGCGACGAAGTACAGGACCACGCCGACGGCGAGCAGGACCGCAGCGTAGAGCCAGACCTGACCGCTCTGCTGCGTCAGCAGCAGGATGCACGACAGCACCCCGAGCACCGGGACGAACGTCCAGACCCTGAAGTGGTCGTGCTCGACGTGGTCGCGGCGGAGCACCAGGACGGCGACGTTCGTGCTGATGAACACGAAGAGCAGCAGGAGGACGACAGTCTCGGCCAGCACGCCCACGTCACCCACCAGGGTCAGGAGCATCGCGACGACCGTGGTGGCGACGATGGCGGTCCACGGGGTCTTGCGGTTCGGCAGGACCTTCGCGAGCAGGGCAGGCAGGAGCCGCTGCTCGGCCATGCCGTAGGTCACACGGCTCGACATGATCATCGTGAGCAGCGCGCCGTTCGCGACGGCGACCAGGGCGATGAGGCTGAAGACCCAGTCGGGGATCGGGACGCCGGTGGCGGAGACGACCGCGAGCAGCGGGCCGCTGGACTCGGACAGCTCCGAAGCGGGCAGGGCGATCGCGCTGGCGAGGGCGACGAGGACGTAGACGACGCCGGCGGTCGCGAGGGCGCCGAACAGGGCCTTCGGGTAGACGCGGCGGGGGTCGCGGACCTCTTCCGCGATGTTGGCGGACGTCTCGAAGCCGACGAACGAGTAGTAGGCGACGATCGCGGCGCTCAGGGTCGCCAGTGCCGGGTTCGCCTCGGCCGGGAACGCGCCGATCCGGGACACGTCGCCGCCGCCACCGCCGAGCATCACGGCCACGACGACGATCACGATGACGAGACCGGAGACCTCGATGATCGTCATCACGACGTTGCTCTTCAGTGAGTCGGAGATGCCACGGGCGTTCAGGCAGGCGATCAGGGCGAGGAAGACGATCGCGGTGGGCACCGGCGGCAGGTCGACGAAGGTGCCGAGGTAGTCGCCGGCGAAGGCGAGCGACAGGCCCGCGGCGCTCGTGACGCCGGCGGCGAGCATGCTGAACCCGACCAGGAACGAGACGATCGGCGCCTTGTAGGCGCGTTCGGCGAAGACCGCGGCACCGCCGGCCTTCGGGTACTTCGTCACGAGTTCGGCGTAGGAGCCCGCGGTGAGCAGGGCCAGCAGGAGCGCGAGCACCAGCGGTGCCCAGAGCGCGCCGCCGACGTCCTTCGCCAGCGTCCCCATCAGGGCGTAGATGCCGGCGCCGAGCACGTCGCCGAGGATGAAGAGGAACAGCAGTGGCCCGGTGATCGCCTGGCGGAGCTTCGACTGCGTGCCGTCGTGGGGTGCGGCCGTGGTGTCGCTCGTCATGGTGGTGCCTTCCGTCCGGGTCAGCGTGCCGGTGCGCGTCTCCGAGTGTTCACAGCCGGTCTCCCGACCGGGTGCGGCGCGTCCGAACACCGGGACTGGAGCGGTCCTAGACTCGTCGGGAGCCATTCGTCCACCACCAGTCCCCGGAGGACCGCAGATGACGACGCAGGACCAGCGCCCGCCCGCGCGACTCAGTGACCAGCGCGCGCTCCTGTTCGACCTCGACGGCGTGCTCACCCCGACCGCCGACGTCCACATGCGCGCCTGGAGTCGGCTGTTCACGCCGTACCTGGCCGCACACGGGGTCGCGCCGTACACCGAGCAGGACTACTTCACCTTCATCGACGGCAAGCCCCGCTACGACGGGGTGCGCTCGCTGCTCGAGTCTCGTGGCATCGACCTGCCGCAGGGCACCCCTGACGACGCGCCGGACACCGACACCGTCTGCGGCCTCGGCAACCGGAAGAACGCCGAGTTCACCGCCGAGCTCGACGAGCACGGCGTCGAGCCCTACCCGGGGTCGCTGCGGTTCCTGACGGCCGCGATCGCCGCCGGCATGTCCGTCGCGGTCGTCTCGAGCTCGGCGAACGCCACGTCGGTGCTCCGGACGGCAGGCATCCTCGACCGGTTCCCGGTGGTCGTCGACGGGCTCGTCGCCCGCCAGGACGGCCTGGCCGGCAAGCCCGCGCCCGACACCTACCTCGACGCGGCCACCCGGTTCGGGCTCACCGCCGCCGAGTGCGTCGTGGTCGAGGACGCCACGAGCGGGGTCGAAGCCGGCCGCAACGGTTCGTTCGGTCTCGTCGTCGGTGTCGACCGCGGCGCCGGGGCGGACGCCCTGCGCGAGCACGGTGCCGACGTCGTGGTGTCCGACCTCGCCGAACTCATCGACGAGCTGCCCGCACCGATAAGCACGACGTAGGCCACCCGGCCGGACGCTCCCTGCCTGCCGGCCGTACCGACGTACCCATCTCCCTCCCTTCCCACGGAGCAGCATGAACCCCATCACCTCGGACCCCCTCGACCGCGTCCGTTACCCGATCGACGAGTGGGCCCTCGTCGAGACGGAGTACACCCCCGACGAGCAGGGCGTCGCCGAGACGAACTTCGCCGTCGGCAACGGGTACCTCGGCCTGCGCGGCAACCTCGACGAAGGCCGTGGCGGCGTGCAGTACGGCACGTACGTCAACGGGTTCCACGAGACCTGGCCGATCCGGCACGCGGAAGACGCCTTCGGCTTCGCGAAGACCGGGCAGACGATCATCAACGCGCCCGACGCCAAGGTCATCCGCCTGTACGTCGACGACGAGCCGCTCGTCCTGGCCGAGGCCGACATCCTCCGGCACACGCGCCGCCTGGAGTTCCGGGGCGGGTACCTGTTCCGCGAGACCGAGTGGTCGACGCCGTCGGGCAAGCGGGTGCTCATCCGATCGCGCCGACTCGTGTCGTTCACCGACCGGCACCTGGCCGTCATCGACTACGAGGTCACCGTGCTCGATGCGGACGCCTCGATCCTGCTGTCCAGCCAGATCCTCAACCGCCAGGACGTGCAGGACGAGTACCACGCCGGCATGCGGGCCGCGGCGAACGCCTTCGACCCCCGCAAGGCCGAGTCGTTCACCGAACGGGTGCTCGTGCCGAAGCTCAAGCGCAGCACCGGCGGTCGCTCGGTCCTGGGGTACCAGGCGTCCAGCTCAGGCATGACGATCTGCGTCGGCGTCGAGCACCACATCGAGACCGAGAACAGCTGGGACGAGTCGTCGTCGATCGAGGACGACCTGGCGAAGCACGTCTACCGGGTGCAGGCCGGTGCCGGTCAGCCCATCCGGCTCGTGAAGCACGTGGTCTACCACACCTCCCGCGGGGTCCCCGTGCGCGAGCTCGCCGACCGGTGCGACCGCACGCTCGACCGGGCGCACGCCGAGAACGTCGACGAGACCTTCGCCAAGCAGCGCGACTGGCTCGACGACTACTGGGCCCGCAGCGACGTCGAGATCGCCGGCCAGCCCGCGATCCAGCAGGCCGTCCGCTGGAACCTCTTCCAGCTCGCCCAGGCCACCGCTCGCACCGACGGCCACGGCATCGCCGCGAAGGGCGTCACCGGCTCCGGGTACGGCGGCCACTACTTCTGGGACATGGAGATCTACGTCCTGCCGTTCCTGTCGTACACGGCGCCGATCGTCGCCCGGAACGCCCTGCGCTTCCGCTACAACATGCTCGACGCGGCACGTGCTCGAGCCCGCGAGCTGAACCAGCGCGGCGCACTGTTCCCGTGGCGGACGATCAACGGCGAGGAGTCCAGCGCGTACTACGCCGCCGGCACCGCGCAGTACCACATCGACGCCGACATCGCGCACGCGCTCATGCAGTACGTGCGGGCCTCGGGCGACCGCGAGTTCCTGAAGCGCGGAGCCATCGACGTGCTCGTCGAGACCGCCCGGCTGTGGGCCGATCTCGGGTTCTGGCGGTCCAACGGCGACAAGAAGTTCCACATCGACGGTGTGACCGGACCGGACGAGTACACGACCGTCGTCGACGACAACCTCTACACGAACGTGATGGCCCGGGCGAACCTGTGGTTCGCCGTCAACGCCTGCCGCGAGCTCGCCGCGGACGACGCCGAAGAGTACGACCGCATGGTGCGCCGGACCGGTCTGCAGCCGGACGAGCTCGTCGAGTGGGAGCACGCCGCCGAGTCGATGGAGATCCCGTTCGACCCGCACCGCGGCATCCACCCGCAGGACGCCCAGTTCCTCGACAAGGAACTCTGGGACCTCGAGAACACCCCCGAGTCCAAGCGCCCGCTGCTGCTCCACTACCACCCGCTGGTGATCTACCGGTTCCAGGTGCTCAAG
This sequence comes from Curtobacterium sp. ME12, assembly GCF_903970855.1. Lineage (NCBI taxonomy): Bacteria > Bacillati > Actinomycetota > Actinomycetes > Micrococcales > Microbacteriaceae > Curtobacterium > Curtobacterium sp. ME12. Next base: position 96,967 of record NZ_CAJCKD010000002.1, on the reverse strand, counting down.
CAGGCCGACGTCGTGCTCGCGCTCTTCCTGCAGGGGCACGAGTTCACGGCGGCGGAGAAGCGTCGCGACTTCGACTACTACGACGCGCTCACCACCGGTGACTCGACCCTGTCCGCGGTCGTGCAGTCGATCATGGCGGCCGAGGTCGGGTACCACGACCTCGCGGACCAGTACTTCCAGACCGCGCTCTACGTCGACCTGGCGGACCTGCACGGCAACACCTCGGACGGCGTGCACATCGCGTCGACCGGAGGCATCTGGGGCGCGCTCGTCAACGGCTTCGGTGGCATGCGCGACCACGGTGGACGCATGACCTTCAACCCGCGGCTGCCGAAGCACTGGGATCGTCTGTCCTACCGGCTGACGGTCAGCGGTTCGCGCGTCCGGGTCGACCTGGAGCAGGAGACCATGACGCTCACGGTCGAGACCGGGTCGGGCTTCACGGTCTGGGTGCACAACCAGCAGTGGGACATCGAGGCGGGAGAGCCCACCGTGGTGCCGCTGCCGCACCACGGGCCGCGCATGTCCGGGCACGCCCCGACCACGAGCGACATCCAGGGCACGCTGCGTGCGGACGGTTCGGTGATCACCGCGTCGATCCCGACGATCTCCCTCGAGCGCGACTTCGACCTCGACGACTCGACCGGCTGACGCCAGTCCCTGCGCTGCACGTCGCCCCGGTTCCGCCTCGCGGTACCGGGGCGACGTGCATCCCGGGCCGCTGCCGGCACCTCCGAGCGCGTCCAGCCGCACCGGGGCACCGTGGTCTGCCGTGCCCCTCGGGCCGATGGCGTCTCCCGGGCACGGTTCGTGCAACGAGAGGAGACATCATGGGCAACCGGTTCGAGGGCAAGGTCGCGATCGTGACGGGCGCGGGTTCCGGCATCGGCGAGGCGACGGTCCGGGCGTTCATCGACGAGGGCGCGTCGGTCGTGCTGACCGACAGCGTCGAGGAGAAGGTCCGCACGGTGGGTGACTCCCTGCCGACGGACCGGGTGGTCGCCCTGCACGCCGACGTGGCGAGCCCGGAGGACTGGGAGACCGTCGTCTCGGCGGCGATCGACCGCTTCGATCGGCTCGACGTCCTGGTGAACAACGCCGGAACCTTCAGCTCCGGGGACATCACCGACATCAGCACGGCCGAGTGGCGCCGCGTCATCGAGACCGACCTGTCCGGGGTGTTCTACGGCACCCGGGCGGCCCTGCCGTTCCTCCGTGAGACCAAGGGTTCGATCGTGAACACCTCGTCGGTCTCCGGTGAGGACGCCGACTGGCGGATGAGCCCCTACAACGCGGCGAAGGGTGGCGTGACGAACTTCACCAAGGCCGCGGCGCTCGACAACGGGCAGTTCGGGGTGCGCGTGAACGCCGTCGCTCCGGGGCTGATCTGGACCGACCTGACCCAGGAGCAGGCGGAGGACGAGTCGCTGCAGTCGAAGTTCGAGGAGCGGATCGCCCTCGGTCGGGGCGGGCGTTCCGAGGAGGTCGCCGAGGCCGTGCTGTTCCTGGCCAGCGACGCGGCCTCGTTCATCACGGGCGCGGTCCTGCCGGTGGACGGCGGCACCATGGCCAGCAACGGGCAGCCGCCGCAGGCCTGATGCCGCCCCGGCATCGCCGTCAGTGCTGTCCGCTGGCCACGAGCTCGACCTTGAACCGCTCGGCGTCCTCGAGGAAGGCGGCGTGGTGGTCCGGGCCACCGGCGAACGGGTGCCGGTCCTCGTACAGGTGCGTCCAGCCGTGATCGGGAGCCTCGACCCAGAGCCGCTCCACCGCCTCGGCGTCGCCAGCGTGGAACGCCAGGTGGCTGAGTCCCGGCTGGCGGCGGTCGTGGTCGCCGCGCAGCGGGGCTGATTCGAGGACGATGTACGACGTGCCGAGCCGCCAGCTCCGGCCGTGCTCCCAGCGCTGGAACGGCTCGTAGCCGAGTTCGCCGAGCAGCCAGCCCCAGGCGCCGTCGGCGGTGTCGAGGTCGGCGGTGCGGAGCTCGACGTGGTGCAGCGTGCCGAGCGTCACAGGAGCTTCCGCAGGGTGTTCGTGTTGCGGGTCGTCGTCGTGCGCTTGAAGCGTGCGGCGCCGGCCCGCTTGGCGAACACGGTGTCGGTGCTCGACCCCTTCGGACACGACCAGTAGACGACCCCGTTCCCGCGGGAGACCTGCTCGACCGAGTCGTCGAGTTCGAGGTCCGCGACCAACGCGTCGAGCGCACCGTCGTCGGTCCCGAACACCACGTAGTCGTGCCGTGCGTCGGCACGCTCGAAGGGGAAGCCGTCGACCACGGCCGCGAGGGCGTCGTGTCGGACGAGCACGATCCAGGCGTCGTACCCGAACCGGTCGCGCAGCCCCTGCTCGATCGACGTCTTCAGCGGCTCGGCCGGCACGTCGGCGGAGAACACGACGTTGCCCGAGGCGAGCACGGTGCGGACGTCGTCGAACCCGAGTCCCCGGAAGAGCTCCGCGAGCTCGGCGCTCCGGATCGTGATGCCGTTCACGTTGACCCCGCGCAGCAGCGCCACCCACCTGTCCATGTCCGGACGGTAGCGGCTCGGGCCCGTCACGTCCACGTCCGGGCCACGCCCCAGCCGGAGCCCTGCGGCACGATGTCGACCACCAGGGCCTCACCGTCGTCGCTGGTCGCCTGGAACCGCCAGCCCACGGTGCGCTCAGGCGCGTGGGTGATCGCTGTGGGCAGCTCGGCGCGCGTCACGGTCAGCCGGGTGGGGGTGTCGCTCACCCGCCAGCGCCGCCCAGCCCACACCAGCCGCGTCGGCGTGCCCTCGGCCCACCACACCGTGGCGGCCGTGTCGGTGATCATCATCGGGTCTCCTCGTTCGAACGTGTGTTCGAATGGTAGGTGTCGACCTCTGACGTCGCAACCACCGGCGATCGACCACGGCGGGTCGTGGACGAACCCCTCGAACAGCGCAGCCGCCGTCGTGTAGACGGGACCCATGACGAACGACGCACAGGGCCCCGACGCGCAGCACCAGGTTCCCGAGGGGGTGTCCGAGGCCACGGTCGAGGCGCTCGGCAGCCTGTCCGCCGCGGTCGAGGTCATCGAGCACGCCCGCGGCCTGCTCTACGGGTTCCACCGGCTGACCGGCACCGCTGACCTGAACCTCGGCGAGGCGGTCGAGCAGCTGCGGAAGGCGGGGCACACAGAGCTCGCCGGGCGCATCGACACCGAACTCGTGGGCCGCAACGTCATCGCCGGCCGCTGGACGTTCCAGATCGTCGAGGACTACGACGACGGCTACTACGCCCTCGCCAAGGAGCTCGAGCGCACCGCGCGCGACGAGCTCGTGCAGGGCCGCCGCCACCTGTTCGAGGCGGGCATGAAGGAAGACCGTCGCACCCAGGACCAGCGCCACCACGAGGCGACGCCGAGCGACTTGCCGGACTGACCACGGGCCTCCCGGCAACGCCCGGACGAAAGCCTCAGCCGACGCCGAGCAGCGCCTCCAGCGGCCCCCGCGCGAAGTACAGCAGGAAGCCCGCGGCGACCACGTAGAGCAGCCACGAGACCTCACGACCGCGGCCGGACAGCAGCTTGATGAGCACCCAGCTGATGAAGCCGGCACCGATGCCGTTCGCGATCGAGTAGGTCAGCGGCATGACGACGATCGTCAGGAACGCCGGCAGGGCCGAGCCGAAGTCCGTCCACGAGATGTCCGCGACCTGCGCGACCATGAGCGCACCGACGACGACGAGCCCGGCGGCGGCGACCTCGAGCGGGACGACCTGGGTGAGCGGCGTGAGGAACATCGACGCCAGGAACAGCAGGCCGGTGACGACGGACGCCATGCCCGTGCGGGCACCCTCGCCGATGCCGGAGGCCGAGTCGATGAAGACGGTGTTCGACGACACCGACGCGCCACCACCGGCGATCGCGCCGACGCCCTCGACGACGAGCGCCGACTTCAGACGGGGGAACGTGCCGTCCGGCTTCGCGACGCCGGCGGCCTTGGCCAGACCGGTCATGGTGCCCATGGCGTCGAAGAAGTTCGTGAAGACGAGGGTGAAGACGAGCATCGACGCGGCGAGCGGGCCGATACGGGTGAAGGCGCCGAAGACGTCGGCGTGGCCGACGAGCGACAGGTCCGGCACGGCGAACAGCGCGCTCGGCAGGCCGGGGGCGTTGAGGTTCCAGCCGATCTTCGAGTCCACCGAGGTCGGCACCTGGAAGATCGCCTGCAGGATGATCGCGATGATCGTGGTCGCGACGATGCCGATGAGCAGCGCGCCCTTGACCCGGCGGGCCATGAGCGTGCCGATGATGATCAGGCCGATCAGGAACACGATGGTCGGCAGGGCGCCGACGGAGCCGTCCTCACCGAGCTGCAGCGGCGGCGACGCGAGCCCGGAGGACCGCACGAAGCCGGAGTCGACGAGCCCGATGAACGCGATGAACAGGCCGATGCCGACGGTGATCGCGGCCTTCAGCTGGGCCGGGACAGCGGTGAAGATCATCGTCCGGATGCCGGTCAACGCGAGGATCACGATGATCACGCCGTTGATGACGACCAGGCCCATCGCCTCGGCCCAGGTGACCTGGTGCACGACGCTGACGGCGAGGAACGAGTTGATCCCGAGCCCCGCGGCGATGCCGAACGGCAGGTTCGCGATGATGCCCATCGCGATGGTCATGACGCCGGCGACGAGTCCGGTCGCCGCGGCCACCTGAGCGTTCTCGAGCCATCCGCCACTGACGTCCTTGGCGGCCTGGTCGGCGCTGAACCCGCCGAGGATGAGGGGATTCAGGATGACGATGTACGCCATCGTCACGAACGAGACGAGGCCACCGCGGACCTCGCGGGGGATCGACGATCCGCGTTGCGTGATGGAGAAGAATCGGTCGAGGCCGGTCGCGAAGCGGTTCCGGGGCGTGGTGTCGGTCTGCGGGGCGCTCACCACGAGAGTTTAAAGGATGCTGGGTTTCGGGCGTGTCACACCGGTCTCACAGGTTGCGACAGCCAGGAGGCCCGTTCTGCGCGGATCGCGCCCCTCGCGCTGGGCGTCTGCCCGCGTTCTCCGGCCAGGGCTGGTGTTGGATGAGCGGGTGACGTCACCCATGGACCGCGCCCGTGTGGAGGCCGCCGTCCGCGAGCTGCTGCTCGCCATCGGCGAGGATCCCGACCGCCCGGAACTCACCCGCACCCCCGCTCGCGTCGCCGACTCGTACGCCGAGTTCTTCTCCGGGATCGGCACCGACGCGGTCGCCATCGCCCGGGACGGCACCGTGCACGCCGAGGACGGCGAGCGCGGTCGGCTCGTGATCGTGCGCGACGTGAAGTTCCGCTCCGTCTGCGAGCACCACCTGCTGCCGTTCCTCGGGGTCGCGCACCTGGCGTACGCGCCGGGCGACCGGCTCATCGGGCTCGGCACGCTGGCGCGGGTGCTCGACGCGGTGGCCTCCCGCCCGCAACTGCAGGAGCGGCTCGGCGAACAGGTCGCCGCGACCATCGCCGAGGGGCTCGGCGCCCAGGGCGTCCTGGTGGTCCTCGACGCGCAGCACCAGTGCGTCACGACGCGTGGGGAGCGTCAGACCGGTTCGACGACGGTGACGGTGGCGGCGACCGGTTCGCTGACCGACGCCGCGGGACGGGCCGAGGCGATCGCGCTCATCGGCGCGGGGCGTGGGACCGACGCCGGGCACGACGCGAGTGCCGGGGCAGACGCATGACCGGCCTCCCCGACGGCACGGCCGGCACGCCGCTGGCGCGTCGCGCCGGAACCGGCGTCGTGGGCCCACGGACCGACGCGGCCGGACCCGGCTGGGTCGTGCCGGACCTGCGCCACCCGGTCCGGACGTTCGGCCGCCGCACCATCGACTTCGACCACCGCATCGCCGTGATGGCGATCGTGAACCGCACGCCCGACTCGTTCCACGACCGCGGCGCCACCTTCGAGCTCGACCGGGCCGTCGCCGCCTCGGTGCGTGCAGCCGAACAGGGCGCCGACTGGGTCGACATCGGCGGCGTGAAGTTCGCACCCGGTCCGGAGCTGCCCGCGTCCGACGAGATCGACCGGGTCGTGCCCGTCGTCGAGCAGCTCGCCCAGCAGTCCGACGTCGTCATCAGCGTCGACACCTTCCGCCCGGAGGTCGCTGCAGCGGCGATCGCGGCCGGGGCGACCGTCGTCAACGACACCACCGGCCTGTCCGACCCGCGGATGGCCGCCGTGGTCGCCGACTCCGACGCCACCGTCGTCATCACGCACTCGCTCGCCGAACCCCGACAGCCCCTGCCGGCACCGCCGCAGTACGGCGACATCGCGGGCGAGGTCGTCGCGTTCCTGCGCGAACGGGTCGACCGGGCGCTCGCCGCGGGCATCCCCGAGTCGCGGATCATCGTCGACCCGGGCCACGACCTGCACAAGAACACCGTGCACACGCTCGAGCTCACCCGTCGGCTGCCCGAGGTCGTCGCGCTCGGCTACCCGGTGCTCGCCGCGGTGTCGAACAAGGACTTCGTGGGGGAGTCGCTCGGACGCCCCCGCGGTGAACGGCTCTCCGGATCGCTCGCCGTCGCGACCGTGAGCGCGATGCTCGGCGCCCGGATCGTCCGGATGCACGACGTCGCAGAGAGCGTCGACGCGATGCGGATGGTCGAGGCCACGCTCGGATGGCGCACCCCCGTGGAATCGAGGCACAACACGTGAACGTCCTGCCCCCGTCGATCGCGGACCTGTCCGACGACGACCTGCTCGAGCTCTACACCGCCGACGCCGGGGGCCCCTGGCTCCGCGTGAACTTCGTCGCGACGCTCGACGGCTCCGCCGCGGCTGCCGGGGTGTCCGGGTCGCTCGGTGGCGCCGACGACCTGCGCGTCTTCGACCTGCTCCGGCGGGTGGCCGACGTCGTGCTCGTCGCCGCCGGCACCGTCCGCGACGAGGGCTACGGGCCGATGGTCCTGCACGACACCGACGTCGCCTGGCGGCGTGCCCACGGCATGCCGGACCACCCCGTGTTCGCGATCGTCACGGGATCGCTGTCGCTCGACCCGGGGTCTCGGGTCTTCACCGCGGCGCCGGTGCGCCCCGTCGTCCTGACGTCGGCGACGGCGGCTGCGTCGTCGAAGGCCCTGGCGCTCGCCGAGGTCGCCGACGTCGTGCCGTGCAGCGCGGACGACGACCCGGACTCGGTGGACGCCGGGCGGATCCGTGGTCTGTTGGCCGACCGTGACCTCGGGACGATCCACTGCGAGGGCGGGCCGTCGTTCCTCGGGGCGCTCATCGCCGCGGACGCCGTCGACGAGCTGACCCTGACGATCGATCCGTCGCTCGAGGGCGGGGAGGGGCCGCGCATCGCCCGCGGGTCGTCGCCGGAACTCCGGCGGATGCGACCGGCGCACGTGCTGCTCGGCGCCGGCGGCGTGCTGCTCACCCGGTCCGTCCGGGCGCGCTGACCCCCGTGGGCTAGGGTCGGGCGCGTGATCGACATCGTGGCGTCCGGGGTCCTCTTCGACATGGACGGGACGCTCGTCGACTCGACCGCGGTGGTCGAGGCGACCTGGACCCGGTTCGGCCACGCGAACGGCATCGACCCCGACGAGATCCTCGCGTTCTCGCACGGTCGGCAGGCGATCGACACCCTGCGGCGCTTCCTGCCCGACCTGCCCCTGGCCGAGCAACAGCGGATCGCGGCGGAGCTCGTCGCCGAGGAGACCGCGAGCACCGAGGGCATCCTCGAGATCCCCGGGGCCGTCGCCTTCGTGCAGCGACTCGTCGAACTCGGTGTCCCGGTGGCCCTCGTGACGAGCGCCCCGCGTGACCTCGCCGCGGGCCGGATGGCGGCCGCCGGGTTCGCCGTGCCCGAGGCCTTCGTGCCCTCCGAGGACGTCGAGCACGGCAAGCCCCACCCCGACGGCTACCTGCGCGGAGCTGCCCTGCTCGGCGTCGACCCGGCCGACTGCGTGGCGTTCGAGGACGCCCCGGCCGGACTCGAGTCCGCCATCGCCTCCGGCGCGACCACGGTCGTCGTCGGTCTCCTCGAGCACCCGGTGACGGCCGGCCTGCACCGAGTGCACGGGTACGACGGGCTGACCGTCGAGCGCGACGGCGACGCCTTCCGCATCCGCGGCTGAGCGCGGCGCCCGGCCTGCCCGGCTGCGGGTCTGCGGCCGGTCAGGACACCCCGTGCGGCCCGCGCCGAGTGGTCGGGAACCGTCGGTTGCGCCGCCGCCAGCCGACGCTTCGTGACCGCTCGGCGGCCCCGAGCGGGGTGTTGCGACCGCTCGACCGGTCATCCGAGCCGGCCCTGGAGGCCTGTTCAGCCGACCCCGACGACCCTCGGGTGTGCGGCCGGAACGACCGGGCCGCGGAAGGAGCGATCATGGCAACCCTCGACGGCAAGAAGGTCCTCGTCATCACGACGAACTACGGCGTGGAGCAGGACGAGATCGTCGTCCCCACCGAGCAGCTGCGTGAGCGCGGTGCCTCGGTGACCGTGGCGGCCAAGGAGACCGGCACGATCCAGACCCTGGTCGGCGACAAGGACCCGGGGCAGACGCTCGAGCCCGACACCACCCTCGCCGGTGTCGACGCGAACGACTTCGACGCCCTCGTGATCCCCGGCGGCACGATCAACGCCGACACGCTGCGCCAGGAGTCCCGCGCGGCGAGCCTCGTGCAGGCCTTCGCCGAGGCGAGCAAGCCGGTCGCGGCGATCTGCCACGGGCCCTGGACCCTCGTCGAGGCGGGCGTGCTGTCGGGCAAGACCGTCACGTCGTTCCCGTCGCTGCAGACCGACCTGCGGAACGCCGGAGCCGAGTGGGTCGACCAGGAGGTCCAGGTCGACGGTGGCTTCATCACCTCCCGCACCCCGGACGACCTGCCGGCGTTCGTCGACGCGATCGAGAGCGCCCTCACCGCCTGAGCACCGCGCCGCCGAGCCACGGTTGCACGGCGCCCGCGTCAGCCGAGCGCCACGGGGCGGGCCGTGCGGAGCACCGCGGGTCCGAGGGTGAGCACACCGTCGGACTCCGGATCGCACCGCACCCCGCCCTGGCCGCGCATCGCACGGAACGCCCCGGGGGCCACCTCGTGGTCCATCCAGGCGCAGGGGTTCGCGGCGCGGTAGCCGCGGAACCGGACAGCGCGGCCGAGGGCGCCGTCGCTGCCGTCGGGTGTCCTGCTCGCCAACGAGAACGGCTCGCCCCGCAGCGCCTCGACGTCGGCGCCGCGCAGGAACACGTTCCGCCGGGTCGCAGCGGGGTCGACGGTGGCGCCGATCGCGTGACCGACGGCTTCGAGCCCCTCCAGTCCGATCACCGTGACCGAGGCGTGCACGTGCGCCCGGGCCGCGAAGTACCGGTCGCCGACGATGCCCAGCCCGGCCCGCAGCTCGACCCGGTCGCGTGATTCGTCCGGATCGTCCCCGCCCACCGGCAGCGCGCCGTCGGCCGGGCGCCCCTCGTACCGGTGCCGCGGTGAGACGAGCAGCAGCGCGACCTCGACCTCGGTCCGGAACGGCAGGTCGTCGAGACCGGCCACGTCGTCTGCGGAAGTCACCCGGCCAACGCTAGCCGGGCCTCCCGGCCGTGCGCTGCTCCGTCCGATTCCCGCCAGTCGACGTCGGCGGCGCATGTCAGGCTGAGCCCATGACCAGCCCGGACACCGACGCGCAGCCCGACGCGCTGCACGCCGAACGGCACCGCGCCGTCGCATCGCGCGACGCGCGTTTCGACGGCCAGTTCGTCACCGCCGTGCACTCCACCGGCATCTACTGTCGACCCAGTTGCCCGGCCCGCACGCCGAAGGTCTCGGGCGTCACCTTCTACCGCACGAGTGCCGCAGCACACCTGGCCGGCTTCCGCGCCTGCAAGCGCTGCCTGCCCGAGGCGACCCCTGGCAGCCCCGAGTGGGACCTGCGCGAGGACGTCGCCGGCCGGGCGATGCGACTCGTCCTCGACGGTGTGGTCGAGCGCGACGGCGTCCCCGGGCTCGCCGCGCGCGTGGGCTACTCGGAGCGGCAGCTCAACCGCATCATGACGGCCGAGCTCGGCGCCGGACCGAAGGCGCTCAGCCGGGCCCACCGGGCGCAGACCGCGCGGACCCTGCTGACCTCGTCCGACCTGCCCGTCGCCGACGTCGCGTTCGCCGCGGGGTTCGCCAGCGTCCGGCAGTTCAACGACACCGTGCGCGAGGTCTTCGCCGTCACTCCGACGGAACTCCGCGCACGTCGGTCCGGGCGAGGTGACGCCGATGCCGTAGGTGACGGCGGACTGCACGTGCACCTGCCGGCCCGAGCGCCCTTCGACGTGCAGGGCCTGCTCGACTGGCACGCGCTGCACGCCCTGCCGGGCACCGAGCAGGTGGACACCGACCCCGCCGGCCGGGTCGCGTCGTACGGGCGGCTGGTCGACCTGCCTGGAGGCCCGGGGTGGTTCAGCGCGTCGGCCGCCGTCCCGGACGTGGCCGGGCGGGGCACCGGCATCGACCTGCGTGTGCGGGTCACCGACCTCTCCGACCTGCCGGCGCTCGTGGCGCGGGTGCGTGCGCTGTTCGACCTCGACGCCGACCCGGTCGCCGTCGACGCCGTCCTCGGAGCCGTGCCCGAGCTCGCCGGCCCCGTCGCCCGGGTGCCCGGCCTCCGGTTGCCCGGCGCGGTGGACGCGCACGAGATCGTGTTCCGCACCCTGATCGGGCAGCAGGTCTCGGTGGCCGCGGCGCGCACCGCGCAGACCCGGCTCGTGGCCGCACTCGGAGCAGCGGTGCCCGACGCGATCCGGCCCGGCGGGCTGCTGTTCCCGTCCGCGGCGGTGGTCGCCGAACGCGGGCACGAGGTCCTGCGCGGCCCGGCCGCCCGCGTCGACACGATCCTGCGGGTGGCTGCGGCGCTCGCCGACGGGTCCCTGGTGGTGGACGGTGGGCAGTCCCTCGGCGACCTGCGCGACGGACTCCTCGCGGTGAAGGGCATCGGGCCGTGGACCGCCGACTACGTCGCGCTCCGGGTCCGGCACCACCCCGACATCTTCCTCCACAGCGACCTCGCCGTGCGGAACGGTGCACAGGAACTCGGGCTGCCCGGTACGGCGGGTGCGCTCTCCCTATGGTCGGAGCAGGTGGCCCCCTGGCGGAGCTACCTCACGATGCACTGCTGGCGACCGATCATCGACCGCGCGATGACCGCGACCGCCGGCGCCCGTGCAGCCCGTGCCCCCGAGGACCCCCGGAAGGACGACCGATGACCGACGCAACCATCCAGACCCTGGACACCCCTGATGGGCCGTTCACCGTGCTCGAGGACGCCGAGGGCAGGGTCCTCGCCTCCGGGTGGACCGACTCCGTCGAGCGGATCCTCGCCCGCCTGGCCGACCGCCACCGCCCCGACCGCGTGCTCGACGGCGTGGTCGCCTCGGCCGAGGCCGTCGACGCCTTCTACTCGGGCGAGGTCGAGCACGCCATGCAGGTACCGGTCCGGCAGTTCGGCACCGAGCTCTTCACCGAGGGGTGGCGCCAACTCCGCCGGATCCCCGCCGGCGGCACCCTCACCTACACCGCGTTCGCGGCGGCGATGGGTCGGCCCGACGCGGTGCGGGCGGCGGCGAGCGTGTGCGCCCGGAACGCCCCCGCGCTCTTCGTCCCGTGCCACCGGGTGTTGCGTTCGGACGGCACGCTCGGGGGCTTCGCGTGGGGGCTCGACGTCAAACGGTCCCTGCTCGAACGGGAGTCGGTGGGCACCACGGCACTCGTCTGACTTGTACAAAACGCTCTAGAATGTACAGGTGAGCGAAGTGTCGATCTCCGAAGCCCGTGGCCGTCTCGCGTCGATCATCGACGACGCCCGACACGAACCCGTCTACCTGACCCGGCGCAACAAGCGCGTCGCGGCCGTGGTCGATGCGGCCGTCCTCGACCGGTTGCTCGAGGCGGCGGAGGACCTGGACGACCTGAAGGCGGTGGAAGAGGCCCGACTCGAGAACGAGCGCATCGGCGGCGAGAACGTCAAGTGGGAGGACCTCAGGCGCGAACTCGGTCTGGGATGACCTACGACATCGAGTTCGAACCGAGTGCGGGGCGTGCCATCCGCAAACTGCCGCCACATGCCCGACGACTCGTCGAAGGGGTTCTCGCGATCCTGGCTGACGAGCCACGTCCACCCGCGGCTCGTCGACTCGTCAACAGCCCGGAATGGCGTGTCCGGGTCGGTGACCACCGCGTGATCTACCTGATCGACGATGGACGGCTCGTGGTCGTCGTCGTGCGCGCCGGGCACCGGCGCGAGGTCTACCGAGGTCGCTGAGGCGTCAGGCGACCGCGCCGCGCAGGCTGTCCACGTGCAGTTCGACGAGCGCCAGGACCCGCTCCGGCGCCCGGGCCGTCGGGTCCCACGTGTGCTCGACCGCCAGCCCGTCGATCAGCGCGTGCAGCCGGTCCACCTCGTCGGCCAGGTCGCGATCGGCGCCGAAGCCGCCGTCCGCACGCAGGATCTCCAGTGCCCGGGTGCACACCCGGCTGACCCCGTCGTTCAGGCGTCGGGCACTCGCGGCCAGGTGTTCGTCGGTGCGCGCGAGCACGCCGAGCTGCACCTGCGCCAGGATCTCGGTCGTGCGCTCGGCGTCGAGCGGCAGCACCTGGGCGAGGACGTCCAGTGCGAGCGCCCGACCCGTCGAGCGCAGGGCCGTGAGCCGAGCGACAACGCGTTCCTCGATGATCGTCAGGCAGTGCTCGCGCAGGGCGTCCTGCGTCGGGAAGACCCGCCGGAGCGATGCGGGAGCGATGCCGGCCTCGTCCGCGACGTTCCGCACCGACAGCGCGCTCAGGCCGTCCCGCTCCAGGATCCGCAGGCACGCCGCGGCGACCAGGGATCCCCGTTCCTCGAGGTCGACACGGCGGGGCACCGGGTCAGCCTACGGCCGGCTCGCTGCTCCGGCCGGGCTCGCGGCTGCGGTGGTGGCCCGGCGTGGCCAGATCGTGTAGCTGATCGCCCAGAGCAGTTCGACGCCCAGGACCACCCCGAGCAGCGCGACCGTGCCCTGCAGTTCGTTCGTGCGATCCGGGTCCCCGACCACGAGGACGAGTCCGCCGATGATCCCGCCGGCGATCAGCACGGCGAGCCCGGTCCGCAGCACGTCGCCCCAGCACCGGGACGTGTACCGCCGTCCACTCAGCCGTTCCGGTGCCGGACCGCCGGCGAACCGGTGCGTGAACCGGACGTCCGCCCACGCGATCATCCGGTGCCCGTACGCGACCGAGAACCCGATGTAGACCGCCGCGAGCCCGTGGTGCCACGACGCGGTCCCGCCGCCGAGCAGGTCGACCGTGACGACGGCGAGCAGGACGAGGTCGATCACGGGTGCTGCGACGAGCATCGCCGCGCCCAGCCGAGGGCGTCGCAGCAGGTACCGGGTGGTCAGGCCGCCGAGGATCGCGACCCAGAAGGCGATCTCGCAGGCGACGATGGCGATGAGTGTCACGGGTTCCCCCTGCAGCGGCGGTGATCGGTTGAGTACAGGTGTACTCAAACAGCATGGCACGTCGGTCCGGTGGTATCGAGCGGCGCGGTCCTGCCCCTGGAAGCGGGGGGAGACACGGGCTCCCACGCCTGCGACACTCGGAGGACCGGTAATCCGCACGGTCCCCTCCGAGGCCCGACGCATCGCCGTCGACAGCCCGCAAAGGACCCCATGCTCCCTCCAGTCGACCGAACGGTCGTCTCCTCCGACGGCACCACCATCGCCGTCTCCGAGGCAGGGGACGGGCCGGCGGTCGTCGTCGTGGGCGGTGCCTTCGACCACCGCGGGACCCCGTACCTCGACCGCGTGGTCGCCGAGCTCGGCTCGACGTGCCGTGTGGTGACCTACGACCGCCGCGGTCGCGGTGCCAGCGGTGACTCCGCCGCGTGGGCCATCGAGCGCGAGGTCGACGACCTCCGTGCCGTCGTCGAGAGCATCGGCGCACCGACCACCGCCGTCGGCATCTGCGTCGGCGCCGGTGTCGTCCTGCACGGGCTCGCCACCGGGCTGCCGGTCGACGGTGCCGTCCTGTGGGAACCGCCGTACCGCGCCTCGGTCGACCCGCACGCCGACGACGTCGTGTTCGCCGACCTGCTCGACGAGCACGTCGGTGCCGGCCGCCGGGCCCAGGCCGTCCGCGGGTTCCTGACCCAGGTACTCGGGGTCCCGATGGGTCAGGTCACGGCCCTGCGGCTCAAGGGGTCGCTCTGGCGCTCCCTGGTCGTCGACGCCCACGTGCTCAGCCGCGAGGTCCGCGTGCTCAACGGCCTCGCCGTGCCCGAGCGCGTCGCTGCCGCCGTGGGTGTACCGGTGCTCGTCGGCGCCGGTGGCGACGGACTCGAGTGGATGCGTCGTGCGGCCCGCGCCCTCGTCGACGCCGTGCCCGGATCGGAGTACGCCGAGGTGCCCGGGCAGGGACACGTCCCCGCCCCGGCGGCCCTCGGAGCGCTGATCGACCGCGTCCGGAGCCGGATCGCCTCGCCCAGCAGCTGACTGCGAGAGGATGGGTGGGTGAACGCACCCCGCCTCGGTCTCCTGCTCGACGTCGACGGACCCATCGCCAGCCCGGTCTCCCGCACCATCGCGATCCCGAGCATCGTCGCGGACCTCGTCGCGCTCGCCGCCGAGGGCATCCCGATCGTCTTCAACACCGGCCGCAGCGACGCGTTCATCCGCTCCGAGGTCGTCGGCCCGCTGCTCGCCGGTGGTCTCGCCGAGGGCGGGCGGGTCCACGCCGTCTGCGAGAAGGGCGCCGTGTGGTGCTCGATCGGTCCGCAGTACGACGGCGGCATGGGCGAACTGACCGTCGCCGACGACCTGGCGCTGCCGCGGGACTACGCCGACGAGATGCGCGAGCTGGTCCGCGACGAGTACGCCGACCTGGTGTTCTTCGACGAGACGAAGCGCGCCATGGTGTCGATCGAGCAGCGCGTCGAGGTGCCGAACGCCACCTACCTGGCCCGCCAGCCGGAGTTCGACGCGAAGGCCATGGCCGCGCTCGAGCGTCGCGGGCTGGGTGTCCGCCGACTCGACGACGTCCGGCCCGACGCCGACGGTGCCGTGCAGTGGCGCATCGACCCCACGATCATCTCGACCGACGTCGAGTCCGACCGCAGCGGCAAGGACCTCGGCGCCGAGCGCTCGCTCGAGCTCCTGGCGCAGGACGGTGCGCTCCCGGTCACCTGGCGCACCGTGGGGGACTCCCGCAGCGACTACGCCATGGCGGACTGGCTGCACGCCCACGGCCACGAGGTCGCGCACGTCGACGTCCGTCCCGCCGACGGGGTGCCGGCCACGCCGTACCCGGTGCTCACCGCGCCCGACGGCGTGATCCACGACGAGGCCGGCGCCCGGTTCCTGGCGGACTGGCGCGCGGGCCGCTGACGCGACCGCAACCGCACCCCGCTGACGCAAGCGCGCCCCGCTGACATCAGCGCAACCGCACCCCGCTGACGCGACCGCGGCCCTGGACGCACCCGTCGGCTGGCCGAGCGGTGCATGCCGGACCGCCGCCGCGCCTCCCGGCCGACGCCGGACCGGGCCACCGTCCGGGCGGACGCTTTGCGTGACACAGTGGTACACCAGTACCCTTCCGAGGTCCGCCGCCAGCCGATGACGGGATCCACCCCATGGCAACGAAGCTCCGCATCAAGTCGATCGAGGCCTCCCTGGCCGACTCCGAGGAGCAGGGCAGGTCCCTGAAACGCTCCCTGAGGACGTTCGACATCGCCGCAATGGGGATCGCGGTCGCCGTCGGCGCCGGCATCTTCTCGGTCGGCGCGAACGCCGCCGCGAACTTCGCAGGGCCCGGCGTCATCATCTCCTTCCTGCTCGCCGCCGTCACCTGCGGCCTGGCGATCATGTGCTACGCCGAGTTCGCGTCGACGATCCCCGTCGCCGGCTCCGCGTACACGTTCACCTACGCCACGATGGGTGAGCTGCTCGCCTGGATCGTGGGTTGGGACCTCATCCTCGAGACCCTCACGGCCAGCGCCGTGATCGCGAAGTACTGGGGCATCTACCTCAGCACCGCGTTCGACGTCTTCGGCATCACCCTGCCGAGCACGATCCAGCTCGGCCCGATCCCCTTCACCTGGGGGCCGGTGCTCATCGTCGGTATCTTCACGGTGCTCCTCGCCTTCGGAACCCGCCTGTCGTCGCGGGTGTCGGCGGTCATCACCGTCATCAAGGTCGCCATCGTCGTGTTCGTGATCGTCGCCGGTGCGTTCTTCGTCAAGGCCGCGAACTTCACCCCCTTCATCCCGCCGGCGGAGCCGAGCAAGGGTGCCGAGGGCAGCGTCTGGACCCAGTCGCTCGTGTCGTGGTTCACCGGTGCCGAGCCCGCCCAGTACGGCGTCTTCGGCCTGCTCGCCGCGGCGTCCCTGGTGTTCTTCGCCTTCATCGGCTTCGACGTCGTCGCCACGAGCGCGGAGGAGACCGAGAACCCGCAGAAGACCCTGCCGCGCGGCATCTTCATCGGGCTCGGCATCGTGACCCTGCTCTACGTCGGTGTCAGCATCGTCATCACCGGCATGGTCTCGTACCAGCGACTGGCGGAGGAGAAGGCGCCGTCCCTGGCGTCGGCGTTCGACATCGTCGGGCTGCCGTGGGCCGCGGGCATCATCGCCATCGGTTCCCTGATCGGTCTGACCACCGTCGTCATGGTGCTCCTGCTCGGGCTGTCCCGCATCGTCTTCTCGATGAGCCGCGACGGCCTGCTGCCCCGCTGGTTCTCGAAGACCAACCCGAAGACGCAGACCCCGGTGCGTGTGCAGGTCGTCGCCGGTGTCGTCGTGGCGCTGCTGGCCGGGTTCACCGCGGTCGACAAGCTCGAGGGCATGATCAACATCGGCACGCTGTCCGCGTTCGTCCTGGTCTCGATCGGTATCGTCGTGCTGCGTCGTTCGCGGCCCGACGCCCCGCGGGCCTTCCGGGTGCCGTGGTCGCCGGTGCTGCCGATCATCTCGGCGGTGCTGTGCTTCTGGCTGATGCTGAACCTCGAGGTCGAGACCTGGCTGCGGTTCGTCGTCTGGTTGGCCATCGGCTTCGTCATCTACTTCGGCTACAGCCGTCGCCACAGCCGCGTCGGCCAGCGCATGCAGTAGGGCCGGGTCGGCTGGCCCGGCCTGGCCTGCAAAACACCGGTGTTCGCACGTTGCACACCCGCACAACGCGGTTCGACGTGTGGACACCGGTGTCTTGCAGCCTGGAGCCCGCCGCGCCGCTACGCGCCGACGAGCAGCAGCACGCCGAACGCGAGCATCACGACGGCGACCAGCCCGTCGAACACCCGCCAGGTCAGCGGCTTCTCGAAGAGCGGCCGCAGCAGGCGTCCGCCGAACCCGAGCGCACCGAACCACAGGCAGCTCGCCGTGACGGCACCGATCGTCCAGAGCCACCGGTCGTCCGCGCCCTGCTGATTCGCCACCGAACCGAGGAACACCAGCGTGTCCAGGTAGACGTGCGGGTTCGCCCACGTGAAGACGAGCATGGTCAGCACGGCCGTCCGCATGGTCGCCACCTGGCCGGGAGGCGCGGTGCGCGTCCGCCCCGCCGCCTCCGTCGTGCCGGTGGGCGCGTTGACCGCCGCGCCCGCGCTGGCGCCCACCACACCGTCGTCGGCCGCCTCGTCGCCGACCCGCATCGCGTCCCCCGAGGGCCGCAGTGCACGCCGCGCCGCGAGCACCCCGTACGTCAGCAGGAACGCGGCACCGATGAACCGGACCGCCAGGAGCGCCACGGGGAACCGTTCGACCACGGCGCCGACACCGAGCACCCCGGCGACGATGAGCAGCGCATCCGAGACCGCGCACACCACGACCGCCGCGGCCACCACCCGGAGTCCCGCGCTGACCGCGAGCCGGAGCAGGTACGTGTTCTGCACACCGATCGCGACGATGAGTGCGAGTCCGGTGCCGAGGCCAGAGAGCAGGGGCAGGAGTGTGGTCACGGCTCGACGCTAGGACGGGGGAGCGGTGTAGTACAGCTCACGTTCCTGCACCGCCGTAAGCTCAGCTGCATGACCCGATTCCAGCGCGAGCACCTCGAGACACTGCTCGCCGCGGTCGACCACGGCACCCTCGACGCCGCGGCCCGTACGTTGTCGATCACGCCCTCCGCGGTGTCCCAGCGGATCAAGTCGATGGAGCAGCAGGTCGGGCGGGTGCTGCTCCAGCGCACGACCCCCGTGCGCCCCACCGCCGACGGCGAGGTCGTCCTCCGACACGCACGGCAGGTCCGGCTGCTCGACGAGGAGACCTCGAGCGCGCTCGGTGGCGGAGGGCTCGCCGTGCCGTCGATCTCCCTGGCGGTGAACGCCGACTCGCTCGGCACCTGGTTCCTCGATGCCCTCGCGCTCGTCCGTGCCGACACCGAGGTGGTCTTCGACCTGCACCGCGAGGACCAAGACCGCACCGCCGAGCTGCTCCGCGCCGGCACGGTGATGGGCGCCGTGACGGCCGAGGCGGACCCGGTTCAGGGCTGCTCGTCGGTACCGCTCGGCATCGACCGGTACCGCGCCGTGGCGTCTCCGTCGTTCGTCGCCCGCTACCTCGGCGACACCGGCACCGAGCGGCGGATGCTCCGACGACTCGACGAGGTCCCGCTCGTCGACTACGACCGCGACGACGACCTGCAGCAGGGGTACCTGCGCCAGGTCCTCGGCCACGCTCCCGGCGGCCCGCGCCACTTCGTCCCGACGTCGGCGGACTTCGCCCGGGCGGTGACGCTCGGGTTCGGCTGGGGGCTGTTGCCGGAGGCGCAGTGCCTCGAGGCGATCGACCGCGGTGTCCTGGTCGAGCTGGCGCCCGGCCGGAGTGCCGACGTCGCACTCTGGTGGCAGCGGTGGAACCTGGCGTCACCGCTGCTCGAACGGGTCACCGATGCCGTCCGTGCCACGGCGGCGGAGCGGCTGCACCCCGCGCCTCAGGTCTGGCAGCGCGGGCACCAGTAGGTGTCGCGCAGCGTGAGCTCCGAGTCACCGAGCTCCCCGTGCCGGATCGGCGTCCGGCACCGCAGGCAGGGCTTGCCGCGGCGGTTGTAGACCCAGAAGCGCGAACCCGGCCGGTCGACGCCGGTGGTGACGCGGGCGCTGCGGTCGCGGTTCGCCACGATCAACCGCTGCGCCATCGTGATCATCCGGGCCGGGTCCTGCACCTCGCCCACCGGGCGCGTCGGCAGCACGCCGCGCAGGAAGCAGAGCTCGTTCCGGTACACGTTGCCGAGTCCGGCGAGCACCCGCTGGTCGAGCAGTGCCAGCCCGACCGGGCGCTCGGGGTCCTGCGTCAGGTTGGCGAGCGCCCGGTCGGCGTCCCAGTCGGGGCCGAGCAGGTCGGGCCCCAGGTGTCCGACGACCTCGGACTCCTGGTCGCGCGGCACGACCTCGAGCACCCCGAGGGCGAAGCCGACGGTCGAGACGCCCTCGGCGTCCAGGATCACCCGGGCCTGGTGCGCCGGACGACGCCAGCGGTCGCCGGGGGCGTAGACGTCCCACCGGCCCTCCATCTTCAGGTGCGAGTGCACGGTCAGGTCACCGATGCGGTGCAGCAGGTGCTTGCCGCGGGGGACGACCTCGTCCACGGTCCGCCCGACCAGGTCGAGGGTCGCGAAGGCGGGGACCCGGAAGTCGCTCTTCGTCAGGACCTTGCCCGCCAGCGCGGTGTGCAGGCGGCGGGCAGCCCGGTAGACGGTGTCGCCCTCAGGCACCGCTCACCCCCGGCACGTGGTCGCTGCACTGCCGGGAGGCACGGCTCGCCTCACACACGGAGCCGCAACCCCTGCGGGGTCGCCGTGAACCCCGCCTCCCGCAGTGCGCTGCCGAGCGGTGTCTCGAGCACGAAGTCCCCGTCGACCCGCTCGACCGAGAGCTTCCGCAGCCCGGTCCGCACGATGCCGGCGATCGAGGCGGCGGCGGCGGCGAGGTCGGCCGCGTCGTCGGTGAACGTCAGCACCGACTTGCCGCCGCGCTCCACGTACACGGTGAGCTCGCCGTCGACGGTCGTCACCAGTGCGCCCGCCTTCCGGCCCGGGCGGTGGCCCCGTGTGGTCTTCGAGGCGCTCGCAGCGCCGCTCGCGGCAGTGCTCGCCGCGCTGGCGATCTCGGCCTCGTCGGCCGCGACACCGTGGTCTGCGTCGCCCGTCGGCCACGGCAACGAGGCCCCGAACGGGTTCGCCGGGTCGGTCGCGGCGAGCGTGAGCGCCTCGCGCTTCCGGTCCGGATCGTCACGCTCGTCGTCGCCGAGTTCGCGGGCGTAGGTGCGCAGCCGGTCGACGGTCGGGCCGGTGGCGAACTGGGCCGCACCGAGCCCCTCGACGAAGTACCCGCGACGAGCACGGCCGGACTCCTCGAAGCGCGAGAGCACCCGGTACACCCCGGCGAAGCCACCCCGGACGCCCTCGACCTGCACGGCACCGCGGGTGACGACGCCGTAGCGTTCGAGCAGCTGTTCTGCGGTCGCGGCGGCCCGCACGGTCGAGTCGGACTCGGCCAGCGGCAGGAGCGACCACCGGCCCCCGACCGACGGCGGCCCGGACTGCGTCGGCATCGTCGGACGCCGACGGCCGCGGTAGGCCCGAGCCCGCGGAGCACTCGAGCTCTTCGCCTTGCCACCGAGCATCGAGCGCAGCGGGGCGAACGTGTCGTTCGTGATCTGCCCCGCCCAGACCAGGTCCCACAGCGCGGTGGTGAGCGCCTGGTCGTCACTGCTGCCCACGGCCTGGCCCAACTGCCGGAAGAAGTACGCGCCACCGCCCGCCAGGGCGCCGAGCACGTCCCGCTGCAGCTCGGTCGTCTCGTCGCCGGAGGGCTCGGCGAGCGTCGTCGCCGCGGTGTCGGCCAGGTGCAGGCGCACCCAGCCGTCGTTGCCGGGCAGGGTGCCCCCGCCTGACCACAGGACCTCGCCGGTGGCAGTGAGTTCGTCGAGCATGCTCGTCGAGTAGTCGGTGACACGAGACGGCAGCACCAGGGTCTCCCACGCGCTGGCGGGCAGGGCGACCCCGGCGAGCTGGTCGATCACCTGCAGGACACCGTCGACGCCACGGAGTCCACCGCGGGTCCCGGGCGTCTGCACGTGCTGCCACGCGGGCAGGAACCGGGCGAGGGTGTCCGGCGAGACCGGTTCGACCTCGTGCCGCAGGGCTGCGAGGGACTTCGTGCGGATCCGTCGCAGGACCTCGGCGTCGCACCACTCGGCACCCTGGCGATCGGGACGGAACTCGCCCTCCACCACCCGGCGGTCGGCGACGAGTCGGCGCAGGGTGTCCTGCACGACGGCGATGCCCAGCCCGAGACGACCGGCGGCCTCCTGCGCGGAGAACGGTCCGTGCGACCGCGCGTAGCGGCCGATCAGGTCACCGAGGGGGTCCGCCACGGGCTCGACGAACGCCGTGGGCACACCGATCGGCAGCGGCACCCCGAGGGCGTCGCGCAGACGGGCGGCGTCCTCGATGACGGCCCAGCGCGTCGCCCCGGCGTGCGAGAACGAGAGCACTCGGCGGTCGCGCTCCAGGACCTCGAGCGTGCTGCGCAGTGCAGCGGTGGCCGCTGGACGGTCGGCGGCGTCGGCGAGCCAACTCCGGTCGACCGCTTCGTCGAGGTCGAGCGCGCCGACGAGCCGCAGCACGTCCACGAGCCCCTCGGCGTCACGGGCACGGCGGTCCGGCGAGAGCCGCTGCAGGTCGCGCTCCACCGAGGTGATGACCGACGGGTCGAGCAGCTCGCGCAGCTCCGCACGGCCGAGCAGCTCGCCGAGCAGGGTCGAGTCGAGCGACAGGGCCGCTGCCCGGCGTTCGGCGAGCGGGGTGTCGCCCTCGTACATGAACGCCGCGACGTACCCGAACAGGATCGACCGGGCGAACGGCGACGGCTGCTCGGTCTCCGTCTCGACCAGGCGGATCCGGCGTCCGGCGATGTCGTCGGCGATCCCGAGCAGCGCGGGCACGTCGTAGACGTCCTGCAGCACCTCGCGCACGGTCTCGAGCACGATCGGGAACGTCGGGTACTTCTGCGCGACCTCGAGCAGCTGCGATGCCCGCTGCCGCTGCTGCCAGAGCGGCGACCGCTGTCCGGGGTTCCGTCGGGGCAGCAGCAGGGCACGCGCCGCGCACTCCCGGAACCGCGCGGCGAACAGTGCCGAGCCGCCGACCTCGTCGGTGACCAGGGCCTCGAGGTCGTCGCGCTCGAACACGAACAGGTCGGCACCCGGCGGCTCGGCGTCGGTCTCCGGGATGCGGACGACGATGCCGTCGTCGGCCGCCATCGCGTCACCGTCGAT
Source organism: Curtobacterium sp. ME12 (assembly GCF_903970855.1). Classification (NCBI taxonomy): domain Bacteria; kingdom Bacillati; phylum Actinomycetota; class Actinomycetes; order Micrococcales; family Microbacteriaceae; genus Curtobacterium; species Curtobacterium sp. ME12. Next base: position 74,742 of record NZ_CAJCKD010000002.1, on the reverse strand, counting down.
GCCGTGCCGTTCGCGCAGCCGTGCGGCGACGGCCAGGGCCCACGGCGCGTGCACCTGCATGCCGTAGGGCGAGTGCAGGATGAGCCGCCAGTCCCCGAGCTCGTCGCGGAACCGCTCGATGACGAGCGTGGTGTCGTTCGGCACGTGACCGGTGGCCGCGCGCTGGTCGCGCAGGAAGGTCAGCAGGTTGGTGATCGCACGCTCGTCCAGTCCACCGGCGGCGACGCGGGCGCGGGCGTCGTCGTCCGAGGCGCCCTCGACCTCGCGCACGAACGCACCGGTCGCCCGGCCGAGCTCGGCGGGTCGGCCGATGCCGTCGCCCTTCCAGAACGGCACGCGTCCGGGCTGCCCGAACGCCGGGCTCACGACGACGCGGTCGTGGGTGATCTCCTCGATCCGCCAGCTCGTCGCACCGAGGGCGAAGACGTCGCCCACGCGTGACTCGTAGACCATCTCCTCGTCGAGCTCGCCGACGCGGGACGCCTTCTCGCCGACCATGAAGACGCCGAACATGCCGCGGTCGGGGATCGTGCCGCCGCTCGTCACCGCGAGTCGCTGCGCACCGGGGCGCCCGGTCAGGGTGCCGTGCACGCGGTCCCAGACCAGCCGTGGCCGGAGTTCGGCGAACTCGTCGCTTGGGTACCGGCCCGTGACCAGGTCGAGCGTCGCCTCGAACGCCGACCGGGGCAGGCCGCTGAACGGGGCGCTCCGCCGCACGAGCTCGAACCAGTGCTCGACGTCGAGGGTGTCGATCGCCCCGGCGGCCACGGTGTGCTGCGCCAGGACGTCGAGCGGGTTCGCCGGCACCGAGATCGACTCGATCTGACCGGTGACCATCCGCTCGACCGTGACCGCGCTGTTGACCAGGTCGGCCCGGTGCTTCGGGAACAGCACGCCGCGGGAGATCTCACCCACCTGGTGGCCGGCGCGACCGACGCGCTGCAGGCCGCTCGCGACCGACGGCGGCGCCTCGACCTGGACGACCAGGTCGACCTCGCCCATGTCGATGCCGAGCTCGAGTGAACTCGTCGCGACGACGCACCGCAGCCGACCGGACTTCAGGTCGTCCTCGATGATCGCGCGCTGGTCCTTCGACACCGAGCCGTGGTGTGCGCGGGCGAGCACCGGGACCGAGGCGTCCGAGCCCCCGCCGCCCGTCTGCCCGGACCCGCCGATCAGCTGCGCCGGCGGTCGCCCGGCCCCCTGGGGCGCGACGGCGTGCGCCGAGGTGCGGGCCGGGGACTGTGGTCGGCCCCGCGCCGCGGGGAGCCCGTCGTCGTCCGGGGACGCCCCCGCCGGCACCAGCACGCCGTCACCGGCGGCGGCGAGCACGCGTTCCTCGTGGATCTCGTTGAGCCGCGCCGTGAGCCGTTCGGCCAGCCGCCGCGAGTTCGCGAACACGATGGTCGAGCGGTGTTCCTCGATCAGGTCGACGACACGTTCTTCGACGTGCGGCCAGATCGACCCGTTCGTCGGCGACTCGGACGCGTCCGCGCCGACCGGTGGTGCCCCGAGCTCGGACATGTCGTCGACGGGGACGACGACCCGCAGGTCGAAGGTCTTCTGCGCTGGCGGCGCGATGATCGTCACCGGTGCCCGGCCGCCGAGGAACCGCGCGACCTCTTCCGGTGGGCGGACGGTCGCGGACAGCCCGATGCGCTGCACGGGCTTCTCGAGCAGGTCGTCGAGGCGCTCGAGCGACACGGCCAGGTGTGCACCGCGCTTGGTCGAGGCGACCGCGTGGACCTCGTCCACGATGACGGTGTCGACGTTCACCAGGGTCTCGCGCGCCTGCGAGGTGAGCATCAGGTAGAGCGACTCGGGCGTGGTGATGAGGATGTCCGGCGGCTGGCGCAGGAGCTTCTGGCGGTCGGACGAAGGGGTGTCACCGCTGCGCACCCCGACCGTGACGTCCGGCGGTTCGGTGCCGAGGCGCCGAGCGGTCTGGGTGATGCCGACGAGCGGGCTCCGGAGGTTGCGCTCGACGTCGACGCCGAGGGCCTTGAGCGGCGAGACGTAGAGCACCCGCGTGCGCTGCTTCGCCGGCGGACGGTCCGTCGCGCTGATGAGCCGGTCGATCGACCACAGGAACGACGCCAGGGTCTTGCCGGAGCCGGTCGGGGCGATCACGAGTGCGTGCTGCCCGGTCGAGATGGCTTCCCACGCCCCGGCCTGCGCCGGCGTCGGTGCGTCGAAGGCGCCGCGGAACCACTCGGTGGTCGCGGGGGAGAAGCGCTCGAAGACGTCCGTCATGGTCCGTCCCATCCTGCCCGCCACCACCGACAGCAGGCCGAGCGCACGTACCCCTTGACAGAGCGATAGTTACCGATCTATCGTGAACACATCGCGATACGACGAAGACGATCAGGTCAGACCGGTCGCGAGCCGACTCAGCACGATGAAAGGACTCCTCATGCGCCCCTCGTATGACGACGACAGCAACACGTCCCCCCGCGACCAGCGCGGGTTCGGCCCGCGCGGCCCCCGCTTCGGCGGCGCGCGGCAGCACCACGGCGCCGGGTTCCCCGGCCGTGACCGCGGTGACCACGACCACGGCGGCCGCGGCTTCGGTGGTCGCGGGTTCGGCCCCGGCTTCGGCCCGGGCGCGGGCTTCGGCCCCGGTTTCGGCGGGCCCGGCTTCGGCCGCGAACGCCGTCGCCGCGGTGACGTCCGCCTCGCGATCCTCGGTCTGCTGGCCGAGGGCTCGCAGAACGGGTACGCGGTGATCAAGACCATCGCCGAGCGCACCGGCGGCGCCTGGAAGCCGAGCCCCGGCTCGGTCTACCCGACGCTCCAGCAGCTCGTCGACGAAGACCTCGTGGTCTCGTCGGGCGACGGCCGCAAGACGCTCTTCGAGCTCACCGACGCCGGCAAGGCCGAGACCGAGGCCAAGGCCGACGAGATCGCTGCGGCACTCGACGGGGCCCCGGGCATCCCGGACGCCCAGCGCGAGTTCTTCGAGGCGCTGCGGAAGACCATGGGCGTCCTGCAGATGTACCGCAGCACCGCGACCGAGGAACAGGCCAAGGCCGCCACGGCCAAGGTGGACCAGCTCCGCAAGGACCTGCTCCAGATCCTCGCCGACTGACGGACGTCACCCATGACGGACAGGAGGCCCGGTGCCAGCCCGCCCCGTGCCTCCCATCCACATCGTGAGCAGCAATGGTCGAGTCCGCACGTCGGACCCGACCATTTCTGCTCACCAAGCGCGCCGAACCCCGCGCCCCTACCCGCCGATGAACGCCGCCACGTCCGCCAGTTCCGCTGCCGACACCGCGTGCGGCAGCCCGTCGTACGTCCGGTCCGTCACGGTGGTGTGCGCTGCGGCCCACGCCTGCGTCCGGGCGGTGGCCTCGGGCGGGATCACCGGGTCGAGGTCGCCGTGCCCGAGGAACACCCGCGGACGCACGGCCGACACGGCCTCGTCGCGCGAGTCCGCGACGTCCGGCACCACGAACCCCGACAGCGACACCGCGAACGCGAACGCCGCTGGCCGGGCGCGCAGGAGCTGGAGCGCCATCGAGCCGCCCTGCGAGAACCCGAGCAGTCCGATCCGCGGGTGGTCGGCGGCGACGGAGTCGATCCAGTCGAGCACCTCGGCGGCCGCGGCGTCGACCGCCTCTGGCACGGGGGAGCCGGGCGTGCCGAGCGGGTACCAGCTGAAGCCGGGCCCCCACGGCATCGGTGCCCGGAGCGACGCGACCGTCCACACGGGCGGCAGCGCGGGGGCGAGGCCGAGCAGGTCGTGCTCGTTCGACCCGACCCCGTGCATGGCCACGAGCAGGGGTGTGCCCCGCCGGTCCGAGGTACTCCGGGTCCACTGCACCAGGTCCGCATCGATCATGTGGACAACGCTAACCATCCCCAACTCCCGCGCCTTCCGCCGAACTCGCCGCCGTCCCTGGTAGACACGGTGCATGTCCTCGCTGCGCACCCCCGATCCCGACTCCGGCTGGCTGTCCGACGAGGAGCTCGCGAACGTCCGCCGTCGTCTGCCGATCTGCTACGTCGAGGCGGTCCCCGTCCGCACCGACGGCCTGGGCGTCGTGACCGAGGTCGGCGTGCTGCTGCGTGTCTCCCCGAGCGGTTCGATCGCCCGCACCCTGGTGTCCGGCCGGGTGATGTTCGGCGAGTCGATCCGGACCGCGTTGTTCCGCCACCTGGAGAAGGACCTCGGGCCGATGGCGTTCCCGCAGCTGCCCTCGAGCCCGACGCCGTTCACCGTGGCCGAGTACTTCCCGCTGCCCGGCGCCTCGGTGTACACCGACGAGCGGCAGCACGCGATCTCGCTGGCGTACGTCGTCCCCGTCACGGGGACGTGCGAGCCCCGGCAGGACGCCCTCGAGCTCACGTGGATGAGCCCGATGGAAGCCGCGTCCGACGCCGTCGCCGACGAGATGGAAGGCGGCCGCGGGGCACTGCTCCGCGCCGGCCTGGCATCGGTCGGTGCCCTGCACTAGCTCGTCACACGACGAAGCCCGCGCACGACGAAGCCCGTGCACGACGAAGCCCCCGGATCCGATCGGATCTGGGGGCTTCGCAGCGCGGTCGCGAACCGGCTTAGTGCTTGTCGTCCTTGAAGCTGTCGGCGACGCCGTGCGCGGCGTCCTTGACGTCGGTGACGCCCTGCTTCGCCGAGGCCTTGCCCTGGTCGGTCTGGCCTTCGGCCTTCAAGCGGTCGTTACCGGTCGCGTTGCCGGTGGCTTCCTTGACCTTGCCTGCCGCCTTCTCAGCGGCGTTCTTGATGTCATCGATGCCAGCCATAGGCACTCCTTCCAGAAGCGGACGTGTTCCCCGTCAGCCGCTTGCGCGGCATCCGGTGAGTGAGACCGTACGCCCGGCGGAGTACCCCGCCCCCAGCCCCCGCCAAGGTTCGCCCGAGCCCCGACGCGAAACACCGGTGCTCACCGAACACACCCCGGGATGCGGGGGTTCGAAACGTGAACACCGGTGTCCTGCGGACTCAGACCGCGCAGGTCAGTGGCGGTCGGCAGCGCCGGCCGGACGGGAGGCGCGGCGCGAGCCACCACGACGGTTGCCGCCCGACTCGTTGCCGGACCGACCCGCGGCGTAGCCGCCCTCGGACGACCAGACGGCCGACGAGCCGCCGCGCACGACGTCGCTGCTGCCCGAGCGGCGGTTGCCGCCACTGCGGCGACCACCGGTCGAACCGGCGGCTGCGGCGCCGGAGCGCCCGGCGCCCTCGGAACGTGCGCCACGGGCCGGACGGCCCTGACGGCCCCCGGCCGAACCGGCGGACTCGCCGGCCGAGCCGGAGCGCGCGGGCTGTGCCGCGCCTCCGGACCGACCGCCGCGACCACGGCGACGACCGCCGCCGTCACCGGCGGACTCGGCGGAGCGCTGCTTGGGCTGACGCTGCTGGGTGGGCTGCTCCTCGGCCACGTGGCGGATCGGAGCGACCTCGCCGACGAGCGCGGTGACCGCCGGAGAGGTCGCCGTGACGTGCTGCGGGGTGACCTTGATCGCGGCTGCACGCATCATCTGCGCGACGTCGCGACGCTCGGCGGGCATCGTCACCGTGACGACGTCACCGGACGAACCGGCACGCGCCGTGCGCCCCGAGCGGTGCAGGTACGCCTTGTGCTCGGTGGGCGGGTCGACGTGCACGACGAGCTCGACGTTGTCGACGTGCACGCCGCGGGCGGCGACGTCGGTGGCGACGAGCACGAGGGCCTCACCGGACGAGAACTTCGCGAGGTTGCGCTCACGGGCACCCTGCGACAGGTTGCCCTGCAGGTCGACGGCCGGGATCCCCTGGCTGCTGAGCTGCTTGGCGAGGCGCTTGGCGTGGTGCTTCGTGCGCATGAAGAGGATGCGGCGGCCGTTGCCCGAGGCGAGGGCGCTCACGAGGTGCTTCTTCGCGTCGGCGTCGGCGACCTCGAACAGGTGGTGGGTCATCGCCTCGACGGGGCTGTTCGCCTCGTCGACGGAGTGCATCACCGGGTTGTGCAGGAACTTCTTGACGAGCTTGTCCACGCCGTTGTCGAGCGTGGCGGAGAACAGCAGTCGCTGCCCGTTCTCGGGCGTCGCCTGCATGATCTTGGTGACCCCGGGCAGGAAGCCCATGTCGGCCATGTGGTCGGCCTCGTCGAGGACGGTGACCTCGATGTCGCCGAGGTTCACGTGGCCCTGCTGCATGAGGTCGGCGAGGCGCCCCGGGCAGGCGACCACGACGTCGACGCCGCCGCGCAGGGCGTCGACCTGACGACCCTGACCGACGCCACCGAAGATGGTCGTGGTGTTGAGACCCATGGCCTTGGCGAGCGGAGCGAGGGCGACGTCGATCTGCGTCGCGAGCTCACGGGTCGGCGCGAGCACCAGGGCGCGGGGGCGGCCGGCTCGGCGCTTGCGGCCGCTGGCGGCGAGGCGGGCGACGAGCGGGATCGCGAACGCGATGGTCTTGCCGGAGCCGGTGCGGCCGCGGCCGAGGACGTCCTTGCCCTGCAGGGAGTCCGGGAGGGTGTCCGCCTGGATGGGGAACGCCATGTCCTTGCCCTGGTCGGCGAGGACGGAGACCATCGGCGCGGGGACGCCGAGGTCGGAGAAACGGATGTCTTCGGTGGTCATGGTGACCTTTCCAGCCGGAGCAGTCCGGCTGTGGGCACGCTTGCGAGGCAGCGCGCGGGCGGGATGCGCGCCAACGGATGTGGCTGGCGCAGTCGCCGCAGCAGAGAAGCCTGGGCACCTTCGTGAGGTGCTCGATCATCGACCGGAGTCTTGAGACAGGTGGTCGGGAGTTCGGGGCGTCCGTACGACGCACGAGGCGATCGGCGCCTCGAGTACGACCAGCATAGCGTGCACATCTCCGGAACAGCGAGGGCGGGGCCGTTCGCCCTGCGCGTGCGAGGATTCCGGGGTGCGCATGCGATCCGTCCTGTTGACCACCGCGATGGCCCTGGTGGCCGTCCTCGGCACGGCCGGCTGCGCCGAGGCCGCCACGACCAGCGCGGCCGCGAGCTACCGCAACCTGCCGACCTCGGGCCGGGTGGACTACCAGCTCGGTGGCGGGTACACCCCGCCCTCCGGCGTGACGATCGTCGAGCGCGACAGCACGGACCGCCCGGCGAAGGGCACGTACGACATCTGCTACGTCAACGGATTCCAGACGCAGCCCGAGGCCGCCCGGACGTGGAAGAAGTCGTACCCGTCAGCGATCCTCCGCGACCGTGCGGGCAAGCCGGTCTCGGACCCGGGGTGGCCGGACGAGATGCTCCTCGACACCCGGACCGCGGCCAAGCGTGCCCTGATCACGAAGGTGCTCGCGAAGACCGTCGCCCGCTGCGGTGACCGCGGGTTCGACGCGGTGGAGTTCGACAACCTCGACTCGTGGACCCGGAGCGGCAAGCGGCTCACCCGTGCCGGCAACCTGGCGCTCGCGAAGTCGCTCGTCGCCACGGGGCACCGGCACGGCCTGGCCGTCGGGCAGAAGAACACCCCGCAGCTCGGGGCGTCCGGCCGGAAGCAGACCGGGTTCGACTTCGTCGTCGCCGAGGAGTGCGTGCAGTACCGGGAGTGCGCCGCGTACACGAAGGCCTACGGCGGGCGGGTCATCGACGTGGAGTACTCGGACACCCTCGAGCGCTCGTGGGGTTCGGTGTGCGGGCTGCGGAGCCGTCCGGCCATGACGATCCTGCGCGACCGCGACCTGGTGACCCCGGCGGACGACGCGTACGTGTACGAGCACTGCTGAGCGCCCGGGACGTTCCTTCCCAGAACGCCTGCGATGCATGGTCGGATCGGGCGTACCGGGTCAGAACTTCCGACCGGGTACGCCCGGAACGACCGGGTATGCCCGGAAGCGCGCGCCCTGCGCCCGCTACGCCGGCCAGGCCTCGCGCAACGCGGTGGCCGCCTGGTCCGCCGACAGCCCCGCCGATCGCGCCGCAGCGGCCAGGGCACGAGCGGCCTCGGCCACGGCGTCCGGCACCGCTGCCGGTCGCACCACCCGGGTGCCGGCACCCCGTGCGGTGTGCACGAGCCCGGCCTCCTCGAGCAGCTGGTAGGCCTTCGAGACGGTGCCGGCGGCGAGACCGAGCTCGTCCGCCAGCCCACGCACGCTGGGCAGCCGTTCGCCGTCCACCAGGTACCCGGCGGTGATCTGCGCGGCGATCTGCGATCGGACCTGCTCGAACGGCGGCACGCGGCCACCGACGTCGAGGGCGACGAGTCCTGTCATGCGTTCCACCCTAGAAGTCGTACTGCTCGCCGACGGGGATCGGGACCGGCACGGTGTTGCCCGGAGGCGCGAGCGGGCACGCCCACGCCGGGTCGTACGCACACGACGGGTTGTAGGCGAAGTTGAAGTCGAGCACGAGCGACCCGAGGTCGTCGCCGCCCAGGTCCGAGCCCTTGATGGTGTCGAGCAGGTAGCGTCCGCCGCCGTAGGTGCCGCGGGCCTTGCCGGCGCTGGCGTCCTTGACGGGGACGAACACCCCGCCCGCGTAGCCGCCGTGCTTCCAGACGTCGAGGGTGCCGACACCGGGGACCCGCACGAGGCCGAGGCGGTCGAAGTGGACAACGCCGTCGGTGCCGGTCTCGAAGTCGAACTCGGCGGGCTCGGTGGCCTCGATGCGGACCTGGAACCGCCACGCCGGGTCGTAGTCCGGCACCGGCAGGGACTCGAAGTCGCGGGCGTCCTCGTCGAGCAGCGGCGACGCGGGGTGCTCCGCGAACATCGCGTCCCGTGTCTCGCGCCAGAGCGCGTGCGCCGTCTGGGGGTCCGGGGTGGCGCGGACGCGGCGGTACAGGTCGAACGTCATCCGCCGCCAATCCGTCGTCGCCAGCGTGCTGCGCACGCGGTCGTCGGTCGTCGGCTCCTGGGGGCGCGTCTGGCTCACGTGGTCGAGGCTACGCCCGCTCCGCGGTGGACGGGAGGCCCGACCCGCGTCACGTCACTCGCCGTCGGTCCGCCAGGTGGGCGCGAGGGCGCGCATCCGGAACGCCCGCCACTGCCAGATGACCCACATGCCGGGCCACAGGGCGAGCCCGAGGACGGCCGGTCGCATCCGGTAGGTCAGGCGGTCGAGCAGCAGGGTCCGGCCACCCGGTGCGGGGACGACGGCCATCCGGTGCGACATCGTCATCCGCCCGAACAACCCGGACGTGCCGCCTCCGTTGTCGCGCTGCACGGGGACCCCCCGGACCTCGTACAGGTCGAGGTCGACGTGCGTGTCGCCGCTCGGCACCAGCCCGAAGGCGTCCGCGGTGATCGGGTGCGGGTGTCCCGGCTCCCAGCGCTCCGGGAACCCCCGGGGATCGCGCGAGCGGTACGCCAGGAACGGTTTCGTCACCGCCACCATCACGGACGGGGACAGCAGGGCATCGCGCACGGCGTCGACCGGCGCATCGAGGACGATCCGGAGCCCGACGTGCATGGCGGTGACGATACGCCCGCGCGCTGGACGGTGCGCCGTGCCCGGTTGCCGACGGCGCCTGGTCAGGGGAGACGACGCAAGCAGGACGACGCAAGCGAGACGACGCAAGCGAGACGACTCAGGCGTGCCGGGCAGAACGACGGCGGGAGCCCTCGGCGCGGTCGTGTCGCCGCAGCCGCTCGGCCAGCGAGAGCCGCACCGCCGGCCACTCCGACGCGATGATCGAGAACACCACGGTGTCGCGCAGGGTGCCGTCGCGGCCGATCGCGTGGTTCCGGAGCACGCCGTCCTGCTTGGCGCCGAGGCCCGCGATGGCCGCCCGGGACTGCAGGTTGTGCCAGTGCGTGCGGAACTCGACCGCGATGCACTGCCACGCCTCGAACGCGTGCGACAGCATGAGCAGCTTCGACTCGGTGTTGATCCCCGAGCGCTGCGCCGACCGCGCCAGGAACGTGCTGCCGATCTCGACGTGACGGTTGCCCGGGTCGATGTTCATGAAGGTCGTCGCACCCACCACCCGGCCGGTCGGACGGTCCCGCACGGCGAAGGGCACCATGCGGCCGGCCTCGTGCTCGGCGAGCCGCCGGTCGATCTCGGCCTCGACCTGTGCCGGGGCGGGCACCGAGGTGTACCAGGTGCGCCACAGATCGCCGTCCGCGACCGCCGCCCGCAGGTCTTCCGCGTGCTCCTGCCCGAGGGGCTCGAGTGTCACACGGTCGCCGGTCAGGGTGGGTACGGGGGCGATCTCCATGGACATGCATCCTAGGGTCGGCGACCCTGGTGGAACCCGGTCGGACGGCGACCCTGTGGAGAGGGACAGCATCGCCCGGGCGGCTATCGTGACGGACGTGGCAGAACGCACCCAGGAGAAGTACCAGGTCCGGTTCGCGTGGGGCTCCGGAGGTGCGGCTCGCATCGCCCACGGCGCCCACCTGCTCGTCTGGGTCGACGCCCTGCCGCCCACCCCCGACGCCGCAGCACAGCGGCGCGCGCTGCGGAACGTGACCGCCCAGCTGCCGCAGGGTCCGGAGGTCGTGCTCGGCCACCTCGGCAACGCGGCGGCGGTCGCGGAACGGGTGACGGGCCTCCAGGCCGCACGTGGTGACCGGTGCGTCGTCGCGATCGTGGCCGCCGGGCTGCACCACACCGCAGCCCTCGACGACGCGGCCGAGGCGGCGGGGGAGTCCGTCGACGTCGCCGACGCACCCGACTTCGCGGTCGAGGACCTGCTCGCAGCCGGAGCCGTCGTCGACGCGCTCACCGATGTCGGCATCGACCACACCTCACCCGAGGCCGCTGCGGCCTGCGCGGCGTACACGGGGCTGCGCCGTGCCGTCCGGCACCTGGTCAGCGCGTCCGAGGGCGCCGCCGTCCTGAGCCGTGACGACGTGCACGCGGCGCTCGCCGCGGGCCCCGACCTGCCCGTCCTGCGGGAATCGGGGGAGCGCGCGTAGCGTTCGCCCCGTCACGGAACCAGCGAGCGAAGGAGCAACGCCATGAAGGCAGTCGTCGGCGACACGGTGATCGCGGAGGCCCCCGAAGAGGACCTCATCAAGATCGAGGGCAACTGGTACTTCCCGCCGTCGAGCGTGAAGACCGAGCTCTTCACCGAGAGCCCCACCCAGTACCACTGCCCGTGGAAGGGCGACACCCAGTACTTCACGGTCAACGTCGACGGACAGGCGCTGCAGGACCGCGCGTGGTCGTACCCGACGCCGATCCCGTCGTCGTTCGACCGCGTCGGCAAGGACTACTCGGGCTACGTCGCGTTCTGGAAGGACGTCCAGGTCGTCGAGTGACGACCGCCCGTCACCCTGACCGGTCGTGCCTCAGCCGGTCAGGGTGAGCACGACCAGTGCGACGTTGAGCGCCACGATGACCGTCGCGATCACCCACGCCACCACGCGGGTGGTCGCGGCGTTCACGTCGGTCCCCATCACGCTCCGTCGCGAGGTGTAGACCACCAGGGGCACGATCGCGAAGGCGATCCCGAAGCTCAGCACCACCTGGCTGACGACGAGCAGCATCGTCGCGTCGGCGTTCAGCGCGAGCAGCACGATCGCCGGCACCAGGGTGATCGCGCGCCGGGCCACGAGTGGGATCCGCACGTGCAGCAGGCCCTTCATGATCTCCGCGCCGGCCATGCAGCCCACCGAGGTCGAGGCCAGGCCGGACGCGAGCAGGCCCACGGCGAAGAGCACCCCGACGACCGGGCCGACGTTCTCGGCGATGGCGCGCTGCGCGCCGGGGATGGAGTCGGTGCCCTCGACGCCCGGCAGGGTGGCCGCGGCGAGGACGAGCATCGCGATGTTCACCCCACCCGCGACGATCAGCGCGAGCCCGACGTCCCACCGGGTCGCGACGAGCACCCGGCGACGCTCCGGCCCGGCGGGGACGTCCCCGTGGCGGTCCCGGGCGAGCGCCGAGTGCAGGTACACCGCGTGCGGCATCACGGTCGCGCCGAGCATCGAGGCCGCGAGCAGCACCGAGCCGGCACCCTCGAACCGCGGCACGAGCCCGGCGACGAGATCGGCCGGAGACACCCGGGCGAACAGCAGCCCGGCGCAGAAGCCCACCGTCAGGATCGCGAGCATCGCCGTCACCACGGTCTCGAACAGCCGCGTGCCCCGGCGGCTGTGCAGGGTCAGCAGGAGCATCGAGACGAGCCCGGTGATGATCCCACCGACCACGAGCGGCAGGTCGAAGAGCAGGTAGAGCGCCAGCGCGCCGCCGATCACCTCGGCGATGTCGGTCGCGGCGGCGACGATCTCGGCCTGGCCCCAGAACAGCAGACGTGGGGTGCGCCGCATCCGCAGGCCCAGGTGCTCGGGCAGCGACTTCCCCGTCACCACGCCGAGCTTGGCGGACAGGTACTGCACCACCACGGCACTGGCGTTCGCGGCCACGAGCACCCAGAGCAGCAGGTACCCGTACTCGGCCCCGGCGGTCAGGTTGGCGGCGACGTTGCCGGGGTCGACGTACGCGATGGCCGCCACGAAGGCCGGTCCGAGCAGGGTGAGCCCGGCTGCACGACGACGCGGGGCACCGGATGGGTGCTCGTCGAGCCGGGGGTTGGCAGTGTCGGTCATGCACCGATCCTGTCAGAGAATTCGGCACGCCGAATCTTTTTCTTCGTCGCTTGTGGCTCGCCGCTCGCCGCTCGCCGCTCGCGCGTGTGTGTGTCGCGTGGTCACGACCCGTCGGCTGGGACGCCGCCAGCAGACGGTCGGTGACCGCTCGGCGGAGGTGCGCGGGGTGTCGCGATTCGCCCCTCCCGGACGACGAGGGGAAGGTGTCAGCTCCTGGTCACTCCGTGGCGCGGCGGGCGCGGTGCGCCCGGACCTTCGCACGGTTGCCGCACCGCTGCATCGAGCACCAGCGCCTGGTCCCGCCGCGCGACGAGTCGTAGAACACCAGGCCGCAGTCCTCGGCCGAGCACCGGCTCAGCCGCGTCGGCCGGCCGTCGGCCTCGACGTCGTCGAAGCCGACCTCGGTGAAGAGCGCGACGGCATCGCGCGCCACGCTCGACAGGGCCTGCGCCAGGCGGACCCGGTTGGCCCCGGCGCGGCGTCGGCCACCCGGGAGGCTCGGGGGCACGTCCGGCAGGGCGGCGAACAGGTTGACGGTGTCGATGTCGTCGGGCGCGGGGCGCGTGCGGCCGGCCCCGGCACGCAGGCCCGCCGCCACGGCGGTGCGTTCCGCGGCGGTGCTCGCCGGCGCGGGGGCGGCGGCCACGGCGAGCCGCGCGATCGCGGCACGCAGGGCGCGGGCGTCCTGCAGCTCGCGGGCGCTGGCACCGACGTCGATCGGCTCGGTGTGCTCGCTGAGCCACTCGTCCAGGTCGGCCGGGCTCGCGAGCAGCTCCCCGAGCTGCGACCGCGGTCGGCGTCCGGCGGTGTCGTCGGCGAAGCCACCCGTGTGCGCGAAGTCGAGCGCGATCCGTCCGGCGTCGAAGAACCAGGAGGAACCGGCGTCCGTGCGGATGTGCTGCCCCGTGTGCATCCGCCCAGGCTAACGGGTTACCGGCGCGCCTCCGTGCGTCGGGACCCTCATGCGGTAGTCGACGCCATCGTGGCCGCGTCGTCGTCCGCGGTCCGGCGCCGCCACGTGATGACGTTCCGGGCGTCGAACCGCCGGGAACAGCGGGCGCAGGCCAGGGGACGGGTGGGCGTGCGGTACCGGAAGTGCTCGTGTCCCGCGGGGCAGGTGCCGATCCACGGGGCGAGCTCGCTGGCGATCGGCCCGTCGTGCAGCCTGGAGCCGGTGTACCCGATCGCCGCGGCCGTGCGCTTCCACTTGGGTCCGTGTGCTGCCCGGGCGCCGGCGAGGGCGTGCGCGACCTCGTGCAGCAGGACCTGTTCGACGTCGTCGTCGGAGAACCGGGTGGCCAGGTGTCGGCTCACCGTGATCCGCTTCCGCGCGAAGTCGCACTGCCCTGCGCGGGTCTTGGCGTGGTCGAACCCGAACGCCCACGTCCCGGCGCCGAGGTGTTCGGCGATGAGCGCTCCGGCGCGGAGCCGGACGGTCTCGAGTGCGGTCACTGCTCGGCGCGCGGGTCGGCCTGGCCCTTCTGAGCTGCCCGGGCCGCGATCCGGCCCCAGATGTCGTCGGCCTCGGTCCGTGCGGCGTCGGGTGCGCCGAGCACGCGGCGGCGGATCGGTGGGACCTGCTTCACCGGCTCGGCGACGCGGGTGGTCGGTTCGTCGTCCTCGGCACGGCGGGCGGCGACCTCGCGGGCGGTCCGCGGCTTGTCCGACGGTTCCGCCGGGTTCGTGATCGAGGCCCGCATCGCGGCCTCGACCGCGGTGCGCAGCGCGTCGGTGCGCTCGGACGGCGCCCCCGCCTGCCGGAAGGCCTGGTACGCCCGCGACAGTGCGGCGCGAGCCTCGTCGAAGCGGTCGTTCTCGAACAGCGACCAGCCCTCGATCTCGGCTGCGGCGCCCTCGAGTTCGGGCCACTCCTCGGTGGCGGCGGTGTCGCGGGCCATGGCGGCCTCGCTGGCGGCGCGGTCGTGCCGCCCGAGGTCGTGCAGGACGTGCGCCCGACGGATCCGCGCGGCGACCTTGTCCTGGCGCTCCCCGGTGAACATCGCGAGGCGGAACACCTCTTCCGCGATGACGAGCGACTCGTCCAGACGACCGAGCAGGCGGAGGAGCTCGGCCCGTTCGGCGAGGGCGTCGGTGCTGCGGCTCTGGCCGAGGTCACGGAGCCGCTGGTGCACGGCGTCGACGTCGACCGCGGGTCGCAGGCTGATGGGCGCGAAGGTGCTGCCCGGGCTGACCCCGGCCGTCACGGGAGCCGCGTGGCGCGGTTCACGGGAACGGTCGGACAGGTCGGGCTGCTGGCGGTCGTCGGGCGGGAGGGACATCGGTTCGAGGGTAGCCGCGGTCTCCCGGGAGCGGTCGGTGCGACGCGCTCAGGTTGCACGCCTGCGGCGGTCCGCGCGTGCCCTCCGGGACGACGAACGGCCCGCCGTGCCGGAGCACGACGGGCCGTTCGGAGTGGTCGATCAGGAGTTGGCGCCCACGGCGGCGGCAGCGGCCACGCCGGCGTAGGTGACGAACGTGGCGATGGTCGCGACGACCGCCAGGACGATCGCCAGGATGCCCCAGACACGACCGCGCTTGGCGACGGCCGCGATGATGCCCTGCACGAGTGCCCAGAGTCCGAGGAACGCGGCGATGCCGATCACGGCGACTCCGCCCACGAGCTGCGAGCGGACGTCCGGGTCGCTCATGACCTCGCTCTGCATCTGCTCTGGCGTGAGGTTCGTCGAACCGTTCTGCGTGATCTGGTCGAGCACACCGCTGTTGCTGATGGCCGAACCCATGATGTAGCCACCGATGACGCCGAGCACGAGCGCGAGCAGGCCGAGCACGAAGGCGATGATGCCGACGGTCTTCTTCTTCTTGGGCTTCGGCTCGTCGTGGCTCTGCCAGGCCGGGGCGCCGGAGTGGGCGGGCGCGGCGGCGTACGGCTGCTGGTCGTGGTGCTGGTCGTGGTGCTGGTCGTGGCGCTGCTGGTCGTTCCAGCTCGGCGTGCTCGACGGCTGGCCGTACTGCTGCTCGCCCTGCCCGGACTGCTGCCCGTACTGCTGCTGGCCCTGCCCGTACTGCTCGCCGTACTGCGGGGTCGAGGTCGGCGCCGGGTCCACCCGCTCGCCGTACCGCGGGGCATCGGCGTCGGGCTGCTGCTGCGGGGCGTCGCCCCAGCGCGGCGCCTGGCCGTCGCCCGTCCGGTCCTGGTCGTTCCGGTCGTCGTTCGTCATCAGGGTTCCCATCGCTCGGTCGCGCAGCTGCGCGGTCGTTCAGACCATCCTGACAGCCGGACCCGCCGAGCGCCCGAAGTCCGTCCCCGGTGACACCCCGGGCGGGCGTCAGCCCCCGAACACGCTCCGGTTCGGCTCGGGCGACGCGACCGCCGTCTGGTCGGTGACGATCGGCGCCCCGGCGATGAACGCCCCGAGCTCCGCACCGTGCACGACCTTCGCCGGCATCGGGTCGGACGAGTACCGCCTGGGCATGTCCGCCACCGGCAGGTCGGTCGGCGACCCGAGCAGCACGATGTTCCCGAACCGGCGGCCCTTGAGCATGCCGGTGTCCGCGACCGCGGCGACCGACGGCAGCACCGACTGCAGCGTCGAGGCCTGCCCGCGGGCGAACGCCAACCCGGCGCCGTCGGCCACGTTCACCGCGACGATGCCGGTCGGCGACAGGAACGCGGCGACCTCGCGGTAGAACTCGACGCTCGTCACGTGGGCGGGGATCTGCGAACCGCCGAAGACGTCCACCACGGCCAGGTCCACGGTGCCGCGGAGTCCGGCGGGCAGCTTGCCGAGGACCTCCCGGGCGTCGCCGTACCGCACCCGGATCGACGCGCCGCGGGGGAACGGCAGGGCCTCCCGCACGTGCTCGACCAGGTCGCGCTCGAGCTCGATCACCTGCTGCCGCGAGCCCGGGCGGGTCACCGCGACGTAGCGGGGCAGGGTGAGGGCGCCGGCGCCCAGGTGCAGCGCCGTGATCGGGCCGTCCGGCAGCAGGTCGATCGCGTGCCCGATCCGCCGGATGTACTCGAACGCCAGGTGGGTCGGGTCCTCGAGGTCCACGTGCGACTGCGGGGTGCCGTCCACCACCAGGGTGAAGGACCCCGGGCGGTGCCGGTCCGGCTCCACCACCGAGTACCCCGCACCGATCCGGAACCCGTCGAACGCATCACCCATGCGGTCAATGGAACACCACCGCGATCACCACCCGCGTCCCCACCCCTGGTTGGTGTGCCCGCGGGCCACCCGGAACGAGGCTGGTCGCACCGGTCGGGACAGCCCGCCGGACCACTTCGAAAGGCACACCATGTCGGTCCAGCTCCTCGCGAACGTGCTCATCGGCCTCGCCCTCGTCGGCTTCCTGGCGTACCGGCAGGCGACCTGGCGGTCCCTCGACCCGGCGCGCATCTGGCGGGGACCGCTCGTCATGGCGATCGTCGGCGTGGTCGTCCTCGCACAGACCACGACGACCGTCACCACCACCGACGTCGTGTTCCTCGGCCTCGAGGCCCTGCTCACCGTCGCCGTCGGCATCGCGATGGGGGCGATGACCCGGTTCCGCACCGTCACGACCCCGGACGACAGGGGCCGCACCCTGCAGTCCCGCACGGGCTGGCTCGGCGCCGCGCTCTGGATCGTCCTGATCGCCGCCCGCGTCGGGCTCGACGTCCTCGGCGACCACCTCGGCGCACACCTGCTCACCTCGACCGGCACGATCCTGCTCGTGCTCGCCCTGAACCGTGCCGCCCGTGCCCTGGTCGTCGACCAGCGCATCCCCCGCGGCGGCGACCGGTCGGAGGCCGCTCACCGCGGCATGATGGTGCGGTGAGCCTGCCGACCGACCCGGACCGGACCGACCCCGCCGGGGTCCGGTCCCGCTCGGTGCTCTCCTGGGGGCTCAACGCCGTCGGGATCGCCGTGGTCGCCTCCTGGTTCGTCCGGGACGGCCTCCTGCTCCACCACCCGGCGTGGGTCTGGGTCGTCGGGGCCGTGGCGCTCGGCGCCTGGGCCGTCCGCGAAGGGGCACGCACACCCCGTGTGCTGGTCGTCGCCGCCGGTGTGATGGTCGCCGCCGGATCGCTCACCGTGGTGCCGACCGACTCGCTCCTGGTCGTCCCGGTGATCGTCGGACTCGTCGTCCTCGGCGCCGACCTCCGCCTGCCGGTGTGGACGGCGGCGGTCGCCGCGCTCGCCGCCGTCGTGGTGGTGGCCAGCACCGCGACGCTCGAGCAGACGTCGGTGCAGTTCGTCCTCGGCGTGAGCGGCGGGCTCCTGCTCGGCGTGCTCGCCGGCTTCAGCCGTCGGCAGGTCCGGATCACGACGGCGCAGGCCCGCGAGACCGAGCGGCAGCAGCAGCGCGCACGGCTCCTCGCCGACCGGTCACGGGCGTCCCGGGACATCCACGACGTCCTCGCCCACTCGCTCGGCGGCCTGGTCCTGCAGCTCGACGCGGTCCAGGCCCTGCTCGAGGCCGGCCGCGTCGACGAGGCCACCCGCCGGGCCGGCGAAGCGCGCGCGCTGGCCGCGGACGGTCTGGCCGAGGCGCGGCGTGCGGTGCACGCGCTCCGCGACGAGCCGCAGCCCGGCCAGCCGGAGCCGACCCGTGCCTCCAGTCCGTCCGCCGACCACGCGTCGGGCCTGACGGCCCTGCTCGACGCGCACCGCTCGTTCGGCGGCGAGGTCGTCGTGCAGGGCGACGTGACCCTCGCGGTCCTCGACGAGGCCCACCGGGCCGCCGTGGTCCAGGTCGTCCGGGAGGCCCTCAGCAACGCCCGCAGGCACGCTCCCGGCCGCCCCGTGTCCCTGTCCGTGATCCGGGACGGCGACGCCGTGGACGTCGTCGTGGCCAACCCGCTGCCGAGCGGTGGACAGGGGGTGCTCGGGATGCGCGAGCGGTTCGCGGAACTCGGCAGCGAGGCCACGGTGGAGGCCGAGCGTTCCGACGACGAGTTCGTCGTCGTCATGCACCTGCCCGTCGACGACCCGGTCGATCCGGGGACCGCGGACGCTGCGGTCGCCGTCGAGGACGACCGCTCGTGACCATCCGGGTGCTCGTGGTCGACGACCAGGCCATCGTCCGCGACGGCCTGGTGACGGTGCTGTCGCTCGTGCCCGACCTGCAGGTCGTCGGGCAGGCGGCGGACGGTGCCGAGGCGATCGCCGCCGTCGACCTGCACTCGCCGGACGTCGTCCTGATGGACCTGCGGATGCCGGGTGTCGACGGACCGACCGCCACCGCGCGGATCGTCGCCGAGCACCCCGGGGTGGCGGTCCTGGTGCTGACGACCTACGCCGACGACGACTCCGTCGTCACCGCGCTGCGGGCGGGTGCCCGCGGCTACCTGACGAAGGACGCCGGGCGGGCGGAGATCGCGACCGCGGTGCGTGCGGTGGCCGCCGGGCAGTCGACCTTCGACGCGACCGTGGGGGCGCGGCTGGTGGCGCGCCTCGCCGGTGGTGCCGCTGCCGCTGCCGGTGCCGGTTCCGCTCCGCCTGCGTCACCCGATCCCGGTCCGCCGCTCGGTGCGCGGTTCCCGGACCTCACCCCGCGCGAGGTGGACGTCCTCGAGCGGATCGCGGACGGCCGGACGAACCCGCAGATCGCCGCCGAGCTGTTCCTGACGGTGCCCACCGTGAAGTCGTACGTGAACCAGGTGTTCGCGAAGCTCGGGGTCCGGACCCGCGCGGAGGCCGTCGCCCGCGTCCTGCGCTGACCGTCGGCAGCACCCCTCGTCCCCAGGCGGCGCACTGCGGACACGTGAATGCGTACACATGGACGACCAGCGGACGCCAAGACTCGTTGCGTACCGTTGACGCCTGTCGTCACGACGCCAGAGCGTCGATGCGTGTGTGCCCCACACACCACGCGTCCGCCCGGACACCGTGACCACGACGTGCCCGTGAGCGACCCCACCGCTCGAGCGTGCGCGTCGTCGGCGTGCTGCTGCGCGCCACCCCTCCGGTCACCCGCGCGCGCTGGCCGTCGAACGCACCGCACCCGATGACGAGTGCACCACTGCTGATCCGCCGCAGGAGACCTCCGTCATGACCGCCGACACCATGAGCGTGCCCACCGCACGCCTCGCCGACCCGGACACCCACCGGTCCGGAACCCGACCCACCCGGGTGGTCCGGGCCTCCCGGCCGTCCCGCGCCGCCCATCCGTCCCGCGCCGCCCTGCCGTTCCACGCCGACCGCGAGACGGCGCCCACCTGGATGCGGGTCGTCGGCACGACGCTGCTCCTCGGTGGCGCCGGCCTGTCCGCCGCCGTGCTCGGCTGGCCCGGGGACGCGCCGGAGATCGCCCTGCTGGTGCCGGCCCTGCTCGCCGTCGCCCTCGGGTCGCTGCTCCTGCTCGCCCGTGCCGGGTTCACCGTCACCGAGCGGCACGTGACCCTGCACTTCCGTCCGCTCCCGCCGCGGCGCATCCCGCGCCGGCGGATCACCGACGTCCGTCTGGTCGAGGCGGACGCGGCCACCTACGGTGGCGTCGGCCTGCGGATCCGTCGCGGCGAGCGTGCGCTCATCCTCACGCCCGGGCTCGGGATCGAGCTCACCGACGACCGGGGCCGGGTCACGTTCGTCCGCACACGTCGCCCGGAGGACGCGTTCCGTGCGCTGGCGGGACTGCCGGGCGGGCCGGGAGGCGCGGACTACAGCGAGCGCGAGCGCCTCGGCTGATCGGGGGCTCCGCTGATCCGGAACCCTGCTGACCGCGGGAATGGAAGCGGCGTGTGGTGGCTTATACACGCCACTGCCGAATCCGGTCAAGCCGGGACTGGACAGCGCGCCACGGAGCGAACTATGATGACAGTTCGCGCTCCCTGGCATCCGTGTCGTCATATTGCGGTCGACGCAGAGTTCTGAGACAGAAACTCATCTCGCCCTGGTGCAGCCGGACCCGTATATGGCGGCGGGTACCGCTCACGGAGATCATCCCACACGTGCACCGACGTTCCGCGTCAGGCACGCGTCGGCGTGGTCGCAGGGCTTGCATCTCAGGGTTCGCCGAGCGATCAATCCACTCACCTACACACTGCTCGTCAGTGTCGGCCCGACGGGGCCTACCGGAGGTCACACCCTTGGCTGCTGCGCCCAACGCATCCACCAACCCCAAGAACGGTCGCAACCACTCGCGACTCTCGTTCGCCAAGATCACGGACACCCTCACGGTTCCTGATCTGCTCGCACTCCAGACGGAGAGCTTCGACTGGCTCGTCGGCAACGACGTCTGGAAGGCCCGCCTCGCCGAAGGGCAGGAGCAGGGTCGTACCGACCTCGCGCTGCACTCGGGGCTCGAGGAGATCTTCGAGGAGATCTCCCCGATCGAGGACCTCGGCGAGACCATGCAGCTCTCGTTCACCGCGCCGGAGCTCGAAGACCCGAAGTACTCGATCGACGACTGCAAGGAGCGCGGCAAGACCTACGCCGCTCCGCTGTACGTCAACGCCGAGTTCATGAACCACATGACGGGTGAGATCAAGACGCAGACGGTCTTCATGGGCGACTTCCCGCTCATGACCGAACGCGGCACGTTCATCATCAACGGCACCGAGCGCGTCGTCGTGTCGCAGCTCGTCCGTTCGCCCGGCGTGTACTTCGAGCGCCAGCAGGAGAAGACCTCCGACAAGGACATCTACTCGGCGCGGATCATCCCGTCGCGTGGTGCCTGGCTCGAGTTCGAGATCGACAAGCGCGACCAGGTGGGCGTGCGCATCGACCGCAAGCGCAAGCAGTCCGTGACCGTCTTCCTCAAGGCCCTCGGCCTGACGAGCGAAGAGATCATGGACGAGTTCCAGGGCTTCGCGTCGATCGAGTCGACCCTCGAGAAGGACGCCGTCCTCACGAAGGAAGAGGCGCTCAAGGACATCTACCGCAAGCTCCGTCCGGGCGAGCAGGTCGCTGCCGAGGCCGCGCGTGCGCTCCTCGACAACTTCTACTTCAACCCGAAGCGCTACGACCTGGCGAAGGTCGGCCGCTACAAGGTCAACCGCAAGCTCGGCATGGACGCCCCGCTGTCCGACTCGGTGCTCACCGTCAAGGACATCGTCGCGACGATCAAGTACCTGGTGTCGCTGCACGCTGAGCGCACCACGATCGACGGCGTCCGTGACGGCGAGCCGGTGCAGCTGCGCCTCGACGTGGACGACATCGACCACTTCGGCAACCGTCGCATCCGCGCCGTCGGCGAGCTCATCCAGAACCAGGTCCGCACGGGTCTGTCCCGCATGGAGCGCGTCGTCCGCGAGCGCATGACCACGCAGGACATCGAGGCGATCACGCCCCAGACGCTCATCAACGTGCGCCCGGTCGTCGCCGCGATCAAGGAGTTCTTCGGAACGTCCCAGCTGTCGCAGTTCATGGACCAGAACAACCCGCTCGCGGGTCTGACGCACAAGCGTCGTCTCTCGGCCCTCGGCCCGGGTGGTCTGTCCCGTGAGCGTGCCGGCGTCGAGGTCCGTGACGTCCACCCGTCGCACTACGGCCGCATGTGCCCGATCGAGACCCCGGAAGGCCCGAACATCGGCCTGATCGGTTCGCTCGCGTCGTTCGGTCGGATCAACTCCTTCGGCTTCATCGAGACCCCGTACCGTCGCGTCGTCAACGGCGAGGTCACGAAGACCATCGACTACCTCACCGCTTCGGAAGAGGACGACTTCGTCGTCGCGCAGGCCAACGCCCCGCTGACGAACGACTTCCACTTCGCCGACGACAAGGTGCTCGTCCGCAAGAAGGGTGGCGAGGTCGAACTCGTCGCCAAGGACGAGGTCGACTACATGGACGTCTCCCCGCGCCAGATGGTGTCGGTCGCGACGTCGCTCATCCCGTTCCTCGAGCACGACGACGCGAACCGTGCCCTCATGGGTGCGAACATGCAGCGTCAGGCCGTCCCGCTGCTCCGTTCCGAGTCGCCGCTCGTCGGCACCGGCATGGAGGGCTACACGGCCATCGACGCCGGCGACGTCGTCACCGCCGACAAGGCCGGTGTCGTCTCCGAGGTCTCGGCCGACGCCGTCACCCTGCAGCTCGACGAGGGCGGCACGCAGACCTACTACCTGCGCAAGTTCGACCGCTCCAACCAGGGCACGAGCTACAACCACCGCGTCATCGTCTCCGCAGGCGAGCGCGTGGAGCAGGGCGAGGTCATCGCCGACGGTCCCGCGACGGAGAACGGCGAGCTCGCGCTCGGCAAGAACCTCCTCGTCGCGTTCATGCCGTGGGAGGGCTACAACTACGAGGACGCGATGATCCTGTCGCAGAACCTCATCAAGGACGACACGCTCTCCTCGATCCACATCGAGGAGTACGAGGTCGACGCCCGCGACACGAAGCTCGGCAAGGAGGAGATCACCCGTGACCTCCCCAACGTCAGCCCGGACCTGCTGGCCGACCTCGACGAGCGCGGCATCATCCGCATCGGTGCCGAGGTCCGCCCCGGCGACATCCTCGTCGGCAAGGTCACGCCGAAGGGCGAGACCGAGCTGAGCGCCGAGGAGCGTCTGCTCCGTGCCATCTTCAACGAGAAGTCGCGCGAAGTCCGCGACACCTCGCTCAAGGTGCCCCACGGTGAAGAGGGCACGATCATCGGCGTCAAGGTGTTCGACTCGCAGGACGGTGACGACGAACTCGGCTCCGGTGTCAACCAGCGCGTGGTCGTCTACATCGCCCAGAAGCGCAAGATCACCGCGGGTGACAAGCTCGCCGGTCGTCACGGCAACAAGGGCGTCATCTCGACCATCCTCCCGGTCGAAGACATGCCGTTCCTCGCCGACGGCACCCCCGTCGACATCGTCCTCAACCCGCTCGGCGTCCCCGGCCGCATGAACTTCGGCCAGGTGCTCGAGATCCACCTCGGGTGGCTCGCCAAGCAGGGCTGGAACGTCGAGGGCATCCAGGAGTGGGCTTCCGCCCTCCCCGAGGCGGCCCGCAGCGCCGAGCCCGGCACCAAGGTCGCCACCCCGGTGTTCGACGGTGCGTACGAGCGCGAGATCGAGGGCCTCCTCGACTCGACCCTCCCGAACCGCGACGGCGAGCGCCTGATCGGCTCGTCCGGCAAGGCGCAGCTCTTCGACGGCCGCTCCGGCGAGCCGTTCCCGGAGCCCGTCTCGGTCGGCTACATGTACATCCTCAAGCTGCACCACCTGGTCGACGACAAGATCCACGCGCGTTCGACCGGTCCGTACTCGATGATCACGCAGCAGCCGCTGGGTGGTAAGGCGCAGTTCGGTGGACAGCGATTCGGTGAGATGGAGGTGTGGGCGCTCGAAGCGTACGGCGCCGCCTACGCCCTCCAGGAGCTCCTGACGATCAAGTCCGACGACATCCTCGGCCGCGTGAAGGTCTACGAGGCGATCGTCAAGGGCGAGAACATCCAGGAACCCGGCATCCCCGAGTCCTTCAAGGTCCTCATGAAGGAGATGCAGTCGCTCTGCCTGAACGTCGAGGTCCTCTCGGCCGACGGCCAGGCGGTCAGCCTGCGCGACAACGATGACGAGGTCTTCCGCGCTGCGGAGGAGCTGGGCATCAACATCTCCTCGCGGTTCGAGTCGTCCTCCGTCGACGACATCTGATCCCGCCCGTACATCGAAGCCTGAATCAGCAAGAGAGAAGAACATTGCTCGAAGCAACTTCCTTTGACGCCATTCGGATCGGCCTCGCGACCGCCGAGGACATCCGTCAGTGGTCGTACGGCGAGGTCAAGAAGCCGGAGACCATCAACTACCGCACCCTGAAGCCCGAGAAGGACGGTCTGTTCGGCGAGCAGATCTTCGGTCCTTCCCGCGACTGGGAGTGCGCCTGCGGCAAGTACAAGCGTGTCCGGTTCAAGGGCATCGTCTGCGAGCGCTGCGGCGTCGAGGTCACCAAGTCCTCGGTCCGTCGTGAGCGCATGGGCCACATCGAGCTCGCTGCCCCCGTCACGCACATCTGGTACTTCAAGGGCGTCCCGTCGCGCCTCGGGTACCTCCTCGACATGGCGCCGAAGGACCTCGAGAAGGTCATCTACTTCGCGGCGTACATGATCATCGACATCGATGAAGAGGGCCGTCACGCGGACATGCCGGGACTCGAGAACGAGATGCGTCTCGAGATCAAGACCCTCGAGGGCCAGCGCGACTCGATCATCGCCGACCGCCTCAAGAAGCTCGAGGACGACCTCGCAGCCCTTGAGGAAGAGGGTGCGAAGGCCGACGTCAAGCGCCGCACCAAGGACACCGCCGAGAAGGAGATGTCCCAGGTCCGGAAGTCGTTCGACGAGGACATCACCCGTCTCGAGCGTGTGTGGGAGGACTTCCGCAACCTCAAGGTGGGCGACCTCAAGCCCGAGGACGCCGTCTTCCACGAGCTCCAGGACCGGTTCGGGATCTACTTCGACGCCTACATGGGCGCCGAGGCGATCAAGCTCCGGCTCGAGGCGTTCGACCTGGCCGCCGAGGCCGAGGCACTGCGTCTGCAGATCGCCGAGGGCAAGGGCCAGAAGAAGATCCGCGCGATCAAGCGTCTGCGCGTCGTCAGCTCCTTCCTCGCCACCGGCAACTCGCCGGCCGCGATGGTGCTCGGCGTCGTGCCGGTCATCCCGCCGGAGCTGCGCCCGATGGTGCAGCTCGACGGTGGCCGTTTCGCCACGTCGGACCTCAACGACCTCTACCGTCGTGTGATCAACCGCAACAACCGTCTCCGCCGCCTGCTCGACCTCGGTGCCCCCGAGATCATCGTGAACAACGAGAAGCGCATGCTGCAGGAAGCCGTTGACGCGCTGTTCGACAACGGTCGTCGTGGTCGTCCGGTCACGGGTACCGGCAACCGTGCCCTGAAGTCCCTGAGCGACATGCTCAAGGGCAAGCAGGGTCGTTTCCGCCAGAACCTGCTCGGCAAGCGCGTCGACTACTCGGGCCGTTCGGTCATCATCGTCGGCCCGCAGCTGAAGCTGCACCAGTGCGGTCTGCCCAAGCAGATGGCGCTCGAGCTCTTCAAGCCGTTCGTGATCAAGCGCCTCATCGACCTGTCGCACGCGCAGAACATCAAGTCGGCCAAGCGCATGGTCGAGCGTTCGCGTCCGCAGGTGTGGGACGTGCTCGAGGAGATCATCCGCGAGCGCCCCGTCCTGCTGAACCGTGCGCCGACGCTGCACCGTCTGGGCATCCAGGCGTTCGAGCCGCAGCTCGTCGAGGGCAAGGCCATCCAGCTCCACCCGCTCGTGTGTGCTGCGTTCAACGCGGACTTCGACGGTGACCAGATGGCCGTGCACCTGCCGCTGTCGGTCGAGGCCCAGGCCGAGGCCCGCATCCTGATGCTCGCCTCGAACAACATCCTGAAGCCGTCCGACGGCCGCCCGGTGACCCTGCCCGCACAGGACATGATCATCGGTCTGCACCACCTCACGACCGTCCGCGAGGGCGCCGTGGGCGAGGGTCGTGCGTTCTCGTCGGTGGCCGAGGCGATCCTGGCGAACGACCAGCACACGCTGCACCTCAACGCGATGGTGAAGATCCGCATGACGGGTGTCCACTTCGCCGAGGGTGAAGCACCCGAGGGCTACGAGCAGGGCGACACCGTGCTGCTCGAGACCACCCTGGGCCGTGCGCTCTTCAACGAGACCCTTCCGGCGAACTACCCGTTCGTCCAGAAGGTCACGGACAAGGGCGTGCTCTCCGCGATCGTCAACGACCTCGCCGAGCGCTACTCCAAGACCGAGACGGCCGCTGCGCTCGACCGGATCAAGGACGCCGGCTTCTACTGGGGCACCCGCTCCGGTGTGACCGTCGCCCTGTCGGACGTCGTGACGCCTCCTCGCAAGAAGGAGATCATCGCGGGCTACGAGGTCCAGGCCGCCAAGGTGCAGGGCGAGTTCGACAAGGGTCTGATCACCGACTCCGAGCGTCGCGCCGACCTGATCAAGATCTGGACCGAGGCCACGAACGAGATCGCGCAGGAGATGCGCGACAACTTCCCGGTCGACAACACCATCAACCGCATGGTGTCGTCGGGTGCTCGTGGTAACTGGCTCCAGGTCCGCAACATCGCCGGTATGCGTGGTCTGGTGAACAACCCGAAGGGCGAGATCATCGCCCGCCCGATCATCAACTCGTACCGCGAGGGCCTGACCGTGGCGGAGTACTTCATCGCCACCCACGGTGCTCGGAAGGGTCTTGCCGACACCGCGCTCCGTACCGCGGACTCCGGGTACCTCACCCGTCGTCTCGTGGACGTCTCGCAGGACGTCATCATCCGCGAGGACGACTGCGGCACGACGCGTGGCCTCGAGCTGCCGATCGCGACCGTGGACGCCGACGGCAAGCTCGTCCGCGACCCGCGCGTCGAGAACACCGTGTACTCCCGCACCCTGGCCACCGAGGCCGTGGACGCACAGGGCACGGTCGTGGCAGAGGCCGGTGAGGACGTCGGTGACGTGCTCATCGACAAGCTGCTCGCGGCCGGCGTCGAGAGCATCAAGGTGCGCTCGGTCCTGACCTGCGAGTCCGCCGTCGGTGTCTGCGCGAAGTGCTACGGCCGTTCGCTCGCCACGGGCAACCTCGTCGACATCGGCGAGGCGGTCGGCATCATCGCCGCCCAGTCCATCGGTGAGCCCGGTACCCAGCTGACGATGCGTACCTTCCACACGGGTGGTTCGGCCTCGGCCGACGACATCACCCAGGGTCTCCCGCGTGTCACGGAGCTCTTCGAGGCGCGTACCCCCAAGGGCGCGTCCCCGATCGCCGAGGCCCCCGGCCGCGTCGTGGTCGAGGACACGGACAAGGGTCGTCGGATCATCCTCACGCCGGACAACGGCGACGAGCCGTTCATCTACCCGGTGCTCAAGCGTGCGACGCTCCTCATCGAGGACAACCAGCACGTCGAGCTCGGCGAGCAGTTCATCGCCGGCACCGTCGACCCGAAGGAAGTCCTCCGGGTCAAGGGTGTCCGAGAGGTCCAGAAGCACCTGGTCAACGGTGTGCAGGACGTCTACGGCTCGCAGGGTGTGCCGATCCACGACAAGCACATCGAGGTCATCGTCCGCCAGATGCTCCGCAAGGTCACCGTCGTCGACCACGGCGACACCGACCTGCTGCCGGGTGAGCTCGTCGACCGGTCGCGCTACAACGCGCTGAACCGTGCGGCGCTGCAGGAGGGTCGCAAGACCGCCTCGGCTCGCCAGGAGGTCATGGGCATCACGAAGGCGTCCCTCGCGACCGAGTCGTGGCTGTCCGCCGCTTCCTTCCAGGAGACCACCCGCGTGCTCACGCAGGCGGCCATGGAGGGCAAGCAGGACCACCTCGTCGGCCTCAAGGAGAACGTCATCATCGGTAAGCTCATCCCCGCCGGGACGGGCCTCAGCCGGTACCGCGACGTGGACGTGAACGCGACCGAAGAGGCGAAGGCGGAGCGGTACCCCAACCGCATCTTCGCTGACGACTCGTCGTTCTCGGACGCCGACCTGAGCTTCGTCGACTTCGACAGCTTCTCGTCGGACGACTTCACGCCGGGCACGTATAACTGAGCCTGATGTGATCCCACGAAGGCCCCGTCTCCGCAAGGAGACGGGGCCTTCGTCGTGTCGTCACCACGTGACGGCCTGGAGGCGCGGTGCGGGGCCGCCACGGGCCTCCCGTCCGCCGTGGGGTCGCGGCTAGAGCGCGCGGCCCGCGCCGTTGTCGCGGCCGGAACCGCGACCGGTCTCGTCGACCAGCGAGAACAGGCTCAGCACGTTGCCGTCCGGGTCGCGGACGTCGAACCAGTCGACCGCACCGTCGACGCACTCGACGGGGCCGATGTCGATGCCGAGCGCGCCGATGCGTGCGTGCTGCGCGGCGACGTCGTCGACGCCGAAGCGGACGCTGACCGGGTTCTCCTCGGCCTGTTCGTCGACGTAGAGCTGGATCCAGATGCCGCCGACCTCGTACTCGGCGACGCCGTCCTCGGGCTCGAGGTCCGGCTCGGTGCGCTCGAAGACCGCGCCGTACCAGAGGCAGGACGCCTCGATGTCGCTGACGGGCAACCCCACGGTCACGCTCGTGATGTCCATGTCTCATCATGTGCCCGGGTGGGGGCGCGCGTCGAGAGGGATTCCGCGGTGCCGCGCTGTCCGGCCCGCGTCGGACGGCGGCCTCGTTCCTCAACACCCCTTGTCACGCCGACGTTCTCCACGGACCGCTCGCCAGGGTTCCGGGATCGGTAGGGGGTCCGGGAGGCTGGCGGACATGCATCCTCCGACGACCACCGCGAACCGGCCGAGGCGTCCCCCGGACCGGGGCCGAACCGGTCGTGGACCCCAGTTCTGGGTGCAGCCGGACCCCTTCCGCCCCCTCTTTCTGGGACTGCGGTCGGCCAGCGCCCCAGAAGTAGCGTGGTCGGGCGCCACAACCCTGGTGGCGCATCACCCGACGACGTCTCGCCGTGCGCGAGTCCAAGGAGGCACGGGACTCATGGCGACCCTGTCCGAGATCCTCATCCTGAACGGCGCCCTGCCCATCGAGCACCTCGATGCGATGACGGGCGACGAGGACCTCGACGAGCGCGCCATCCGCGGCCTGGTCGACCAGGGCGTCGTGAGCGAGGCCCAGTTCATCACCGCCCGGGCCGCGTCGAACAACTCGCGCACCGTCCCGTTGAGCGACTACCCCGTCGACGGCACCGCGGTGTCGATCCTGCCGGCGCCGCTGTGCCGGCGTCACGGCGTGCTCGGTGTCGGGTTCGAGGGCGACCTGCTCATCCTCGCGATGGTGAACCCCACGAACGTGCTCGCGATCGACGACGCCCGGACGGCGTCCGGCCGGGCGATCAAGCCGCTGCAGGTCGAGGAGCGCGACCTCGTCGCCGCACTCGACCGGTACCTGCGCGCCGACGACGAACTCAACGACCTGACGTCGTCGCTCGAAGAAGAAGCGTCGACGACCTCGAGTGCGCAGGTCGACATCGCCGACGGTGCCCTCGACGACGTCCCGATCGTCCGCTTCGTGAACCTGCTCGTGTCGCAGGCCATCCAGGACCACGCGTCCGACATCCACATCGAGCCCGGCGAGCACGAGGTCCGGATCCGGTACCGCATCGACGGTGTGCTGCACGAGATGGCACCGGCGCCGAAGAACATCCAGAACGGCGTGATCAGCCGCCTGAAGATCATGAGCGACATCGACATCGCCGAGCGTCGCAAGCCGCAGGACGGCCGCATGTCCGTACGGCACGGCGGCCGGCAGATCGACCTCCGCGTCGCGACGCTGCCCACCGTGTGGGGCGAGAAGGTCGTCATGCGGATCCTCGACAACACGAACACCTCGCTGACCCTCAAGGACCTCAACCTCCTCGAGCAGAACTTCCAGGCGTACCAGCGGTCCTACTCGAAGCCGTACGGCATGATCCTGGTCACCGGTCCCACCGGTTCGGGCAAGTCGACGACGCTGTATACGACCCTCAACGCCGTCGCGAAGCCCGAGATCAACGTCATCACGGTGGAGGACCCGGTCGAGTACCGGATGGCCGGCATCAACCAGGTGCAGGTCAACCCGAAGGCCGGCCTGACGTTCGCGTCCGCGCTCCGCTCGATCCTCCGCTCCGACCCCGACGTCGTGCTGCTCGGTGAGATCCGCGACCACGAGACCGCCCAGATCGCGATCGAGGCCTCGCTCACCGGGCACCTCGTGCTCTCGACCCTGCACACCAACGACGCTCCGTCAGCCGTGACCCGCCTGACCGAGATGGACATCGAGCCGTTCCTGGTCGGGTCCGCCCTCGACTCCGTCGTCGCCCAGCGACTCGCCCGCCGGCTGTGCGACCGGTGCAAGGCGCCAGCCGTGTACGAGATCGAGCAGCTCCAGGCGCTCGGGTTCCTGCGCGCCGGCGACGAGATGCCCGCGTTCTTCGCCCCGGTCGGCTGCGCGGTGTGCTCGAACACCGGTTACCGCGGCCGCATCGCCCTGCACGAGGTCATGACCGTGACCGAGGAGATCGAGCGGCTCGCCGTCGGTCGTGCCTCGAGCGCGGAGATCAGCCGCGTCGCCCAGCAGCAGGGCATGCTCACGCTCCGCCAGGACGGCTTCGAGAAGGTCAAGCTCGGCATGACGAGCGTCGACGAGATCCTGCGCGTCGTCGCGTGACCGGGGAACAGGACGAGCAGATGACCGACTCCGTGTACGACATCACCATGCCCGGCGACGAGCCCGTCGCCGGGTGGCACCCCGGCACCCCCGGCGCCGAGGTCGGCTCCCGCCGTGCCGCGCGTCTGGCCGCGGCCGCCGCCGCCCCGCCGGAGCAGGTCTACGACCTGACGGACGACTCGGCGGTGTGGCCCGCGCCCGCCGGCACGGCCGTGGCGAGCCCGGTTGCCGGGCCCGCGGGTGGTCCGGTCGCTGCGCCCGTGGCTCAGTCCGCCACCGCTCCGGCGACGCCGCCCGCCGCGGTACCGTCGTCGACCGCCACCTACGGGTACGCCGAGCCGTCGACCCAGCAGATGCCGGCCATCGCGTACAGCGGCGCCCACCACGCCACACCGCCGGTACCTGCTCCGGCCCCCGCCGCGGCCTCGGCCGGCGACATCGACTTCGCCCGGCACGCGCGCGAGGTCGCCGACCCCGACCTCATCACCGCACTGGCGCAGGTCGTCTACCAGGGGGCCTCCGACCTGCACGTCACGGCCGACGCCCCGCCCACCGTCCGCGTGGACGGCTCGCTCCGGCCGGCCGTGCCCGGAGGCGCGTGGTCGCGCGGCAAGGTCATCGCCGCACTCAAGACGCTGCTGTCCGTCGAACAGGCCGGGCAGTTCGACCACGACCAGGAGCTCGACTTCGCGTACTCGCTGTCGCCGGAGTACCGCTTCCGCGTGAACTACTACCAGCAGCGCGGCAACTGGGGAGCTGCGTTCCGCATCATCCCCACCAGGATCAAGACGCTCAAGCAGCTCGGGATCCCCGCGCACGTCGGCGACTTCGCCGGCCTGCCCCGTGGCCTGGTCCTCGTCACCGGTCCGACCGGTTCGGGCAAGTCGACCACCCTCGCCGCCCTCATCGACCTGGTCAACGAGAGCCGCGCCGACCACATCGTCACGGTCGAGGACCCGATCGAGTTCATGCACGACCACAAGCGGTCGATCATCAACCAGCGCGAGGTCGGCGCCGACACCCACTCCTTCGCCTCCGCGCTCAAGCACGTGCTGCGGCAGGACCCCGACGTCATCCTGATCGGTGAGCTCCGCGACCTCGAGACCATCTCCGTCGCACTCACCGCCGCCGAGACCGGCCACCTGGTGTTCGCCACCCTGCACACGCAGAGCGCACCGGGCACGATCGACCGCGTCATCGACGTCTTCCCGCCGCACCAGCAGGGGCAGATCCGCACCCAGCTCGCGGCCACCCTGCAGGGTGTCGTCTGCCAGACCCTCGTGCCGAAGGCCAACGGCGTCGGCCGAGTCGTCGCCACCGAGATCATGACGATCACCCCGGCCATCGG
The DNA here is from genome assembly GCF_903970855.1 of Curtobacterium sp. ME12. Lineage (NCBI taxonomy): Bacteria > Bacillati > Actinomycetota > Actinomycetes > Micrococcales > Microbacteriaceae > Curtobacterium > Curtobacterium sp. ME12. Next base: position 42,867 of record NZ_CAJCKD010000002.1, on the reverse strand, counting down.
CAACCTCATCCGCGAGGGCAAGACGTACCAGATCACCTCCGCCATGCAGGCAGGCCGTGACCTCGGCATGCACACCATGGACCAGGACCTCGCCGAACTGGTCAACGTCGGCACCATCTCGCGCAAGGCCGCGATGGAGAAGGTGCACGACGAAGAGGGCTTCGACCGGCTCGTCCAGCGCGTCGAGTCCCCGTCCGACTCCTCGGCCGCCGCGATCGCCGCCAGCGGCATCGACTTCGGCGACAAGTTCTCCGGAGGCTACTGATGTCACTCGCGTTCGACTACCGCGGGCGGGACGGCGCCGGCAAGCTCGTGAAGGGCCGCCTCGACGCCGCGTCCGAAGGGGCCGTCGTCCAGCGTCTCCGGGGGATGGGCGTCTCGCCGATCGCCATCACCGAGGCCAAGGCCGGCACCGGACTGCAGACCGAGATCAAGATTCCCGGGTTCGAGAAGGGCGTCGGGCTCAAGGACCTGGCGATCATGTCGCGGCAGGCCTCGACGATGCTCACCTCGGGGCTCTCGCTCCTGCGGACCCTCACGATCCTGTCCGACCAGACCGAGAACAAGAAGCTCAAGGACATCCTCGGCAAGGTGCGCGACGACGTCGAGCGCGGCGTCTCGTTCTCCGACGCCGTCGCGAAGTACCCGGTCGACTTCCCGCCGATCATGATCAACATGATCCGTGCGGGGGAGACCGGCGGGTTCCTCGACCAGGCCATGGACTCCATCGCGACGAACTTCGAGAAGGAGCACAAGCTCCGCTCGACGATCAAGTCGGCGATGACCTACCCGGTGGTCGTGCTCGTGATGTCCCTGGTGGCGGTCGCCATCATGCTCATCTTCATCGTCCCGATCTTCCAGGACATGTTCTCGTCACTCGGCGGCACGCTCCCGCTGCCGACGCAGATCCTCGTGACGCTGTCACACGCCATGCGGTACATCGCGATCCCGCTGGCGATCGTCGTCGTGCTGGCGTGGCTCTGGTGGCGGGCGAACAAGAACACCGAACGCGTCCGGGCGTTCATCGATCCGATCACCTTGCGGCTGCCCGTCTTCGGCCCCTTGCAGAAGAAGATCGTCATCGCTCGGTTCGCCCGTAATTTCTCGAACATGATCGGCGCGGGTGTTCCCATTCTGCAGGCATTGCGGATCGTCGGGGAAGTGTCGAACAACTTCGTCGTGAAGCGCGCGCTCGACAATGTCGCAGATTCGGTGCGGAAAGGTGAATCGATCGCGGTGCCGCTCGCCGCAGAATCTGTTTTCCCGGCAATGGTGACGCAGATGGTCGCTGTCGGTGAAGATGCCGGTTCCCTCGAGATCATGCTCGAGAAGATCGCGGTGTTCTACGACGCCGAGGTCGAGGCGACCACCGATGCCCTGACTTCGCTGATCGAGCCGCTGCTCATCGCGTTCCTGGGGGTGGTGGTGGGCGGGATGATCATCGCGCTGTACATGCCGATCTTCCAGATCACCAACGTCGTGCAGAACGCTTCCTAACCATTCCACCCCCATGCGGGGGCATTCCCGATATCGACCCTCCCCCGCACTGGGGGTGTTCTGCGTCCAGCTTGGCCCCCGTTCTCGGGATTGGCCGCCGGATTCGCCACCAATACGCTGATCTGCGGCGGCCGAGCAAGCCCCGAAACCATTTCCCCGACATTCCCCGCAGAATGGAAACAATCATGTACTTCGCTCTCATGGGCAAGCTCGACGCTCGCCGCAAGGGTCTCCTGAAGGACGGCGAGAAGGGCTTCACGCTCATCGAGCTGCTCGTCGTCGTGATCATCATCGGCATCCTCGCCGCGATCGCCATCCCGGTGTACATCAGCGTGCAGAACAACGCGAAGAACTCGGCCGTCAAGTCCGACATCTCCAACGCGAAGACCGCCGTCGTGACCGTGGTCACGCAGTCCGACTCCGGGACGCTTCCCGCTTCGATCAGCGCCGCCCAGTTCGCGGCAGACCCGTACAAGGCTGCGGGAAGTACCGCGGGGACGGACACGACGCTCACCTACACGGTGAACGCCGACAAGTCCGCGTTCTGTATCCAGGGCAAGAGCACAGCAACCGGCAAGACCTTCGGCGCCACGGATGCTTCCGGTGTCGCCGAGGGCAGTTGCTCTGCGGGCGTGTTCACGAAGGCCTCCTGACCAACGGGGCAAGGGGCACCAGGGCGAGTTCGCCCTGGTGCCCCTTGCCCACCAGCACCACCAGCAGAAGGGACGCCATGATCTCGCGCATCGCCGAGCGACTGCGTTCCGCCCGTGACGACGAGGCCGGCTTCACGATCATCGAGGTGATGGTCGCCATGACGATCTTCGCCCTGATCGCTGCCGGCATCGCAGCCGGCATCACCGCTTCTCTCGTGCTCTCGAAGGACACCCGTGCTCGAGAGGTCGCCTCGACGATCGCGATGGAGGACATCGACGGCCTCCGCGACCTCCCGAGCATCTTCGACATCAAGAGCGGTACCGATTCGCCGAAGGTCGGTAACCAGACGTTCGCCCTCACGCGCAAGGTGTCGTGGACCCGGTCCTCGGGAAGCGCGACGGCCTGCGGCACCGGCGAAGGCGTGCTGTCCTACAAAGCCGTCACCGTCACGGTCAGCTGGAAGACGAGTGCATCGTCGTCCGGCTCGCAGCAGGTCACCATGTCGAGCGCCATCGCTCCGCTGACGAACATCAACTCGGACAGCACAGGTTCGATCCTGATCGGGGTCACGAACGCGAACGGCGTCGGGGTCTCCGGGATCATCCCGACGGTCACCGGCCCCGACGGGGTCACCATGCCCGCAACCGATGACGAGGGGTGCACCTACGTGTCCGGAGTCGATCCCGGCACGTACTCGGTGAAGATCGCTCGGAGCGGCTACGTCGACTCGAACCAGCAGGTGAGCCCGTCATCGCAGACGATCACCGTCGCTGCGGGCGCCTCCGGGGCTGCGGCGTTCAGCTTCGACGTGGCAGCGAAGTACACGTTCACGTACGCCTCCACCCCGGACGTGGGCGCGATGCTCCCGACCAACATGCCGACGACGCTCATCAACCCGACCTCCGGCACCACCCAACTGCTGAACACCGCCGGGTCGGCGTCGCTGTTCCCGTACGGGAGCTACCGGGTGGTCGCCGGGTCGTACGTCGTCGACGCGTCGGGTACCTCGTCATCGACCTGTCTCAGCCCGGAGCCGGGGTCCTGGACGACCCCGAATGCGAAGTCGAAGGTCGGGACACCCTCGGAGCCCTTGAACAACAAGGCGCCGATCACCGTGCAGATGGGGGCGGTCAAGCTCTCAGGTCTGACGGCGGGCAAGTTCCTGACCGCGAAGACGACGACGCCCGTGAACGGCGACCCGGGTTGTGCCGCAGGGATGACCCTGCAGTTCCCGAAGCTCGCAGCGGGCACTGCGTCGATCGCGTTGCCGTGGGGGACCTGGAAGATCTACTCCGGGGACACGGCCGGATCCACGACGAACGCCCTCGCCCTCACGAACGAGAACGCCGCGATGGTCACGAACGGCGCCGTCCGGAGTGGTGCCGTGATGGTCGATCCCAGGCCGGCCAGCTGATGCGGGCGATCATCCGTCGTCTCCACTCGGAGCAACGGGGCATCACGCTCGTCGAGCTCCTCGTGGCGATGCTCGTCACGTCACTGCTGCTCACGTTGGTCGGGAGCTTCTTCGTCTCGATGATCAAGGCCCAGCGGACGGTCTCGTCGGTCAACGACAGCACGCGGCAGGGCACGACCTCCATGACGCAGGTGAGCCGGTACCTGCGTGAAGCGTCCCGCGTGCAGCTGACGAAGACGACGAACCTGGCGGCGTTCGAGAGTGCGACGGCGACGAGCATGCGGTTCTACTCCGGCGTCGACCTCTCGACGTCCCGGGCCGGGCTCACCAAGGTCACGATCGACACGCAGGGCACGAAGCTCCGCATGCAGCTCCAGCGCGGCGACTGCCCGGCGAACGGGTACTGCACGTTCACCGGCACGACGAAGACCATCGTGCTGGCCGACGTCATCCGGACGAGCGCCGGCACCAGCCCGCTGTTCAGCTACCGGAACGCCGCCGGTGGCGTCGTCACCCCGACAGCCGCAACCCTCGACTCGATCCGATCGGTCGACGTGGCCCTCACGGTCGGATCCGCGACGGGGACGACCGCGAACGACACCACCTTCCAAGCGAACATCAACCTGCGCAACCTCGACTACGGCGCAGCGACGGAGTCATGATGCTCATCCGACTTGTCCGTGCCCTCCGCAGCCGTGACGACGAACGTGGCGTGGCGCTCGCCGCGGTCATCGGCCTCGGCGCGGTGCTCATGATCGTGCTCTCGCTGGTGGTCGCGACCGCGACGAGCGGCGCGACGAAGGCGTCGAACGACGACGACTACAACAAGGCGATGGCTGCGGCGTACGCCGGCCTGTCGGACTACCAAGGACGTCTCGCGGCGGACAACGCGTACGTGAGGTACGGGGTGCGGACCCCGTTCTCGGGTGAGAGCACGTACTCCCCGGACACCGTGAACAAGGCCTTCGGTACGACCGTGGGCGGGACCTGGGCGCCGGTCGTGGGGAGCACCGACCAGTTCTACCGGTACGAGGTCGACAACTCCGCCTACGCGAACACCGGCAAGGTCCGTCTCCGTGTCACCGGCAAGGCGGGCGACGCGACCCGGACGCTCGTCGTCGACCTGCGCGGTGACGGCTTCGTGAACTACCTGTGGTTCACGAACTACGAGTCACAGGACCCCAACCTCACCGGGGAGACCGCGACGACGTCGACGGGCGCTGCGACGACGACGCGGTGCACCTCGGCGCACCGCAACGACAGCAACTGGAACTACTACACCAGCTGCGACGCGGTGCAGTTCGGAGCGGGTGACACGCTCGACGGCCCCGTCCGGACGAACGACGTCATCACCGCCTGCGGTGCGACGTTCAACCAGGCCGTGTACGACACCGGAGCAGCCGACTTCTTCTACACGAGCAAGGAGACGAAGGTCGACTCGTCGTGCCGGACCTCGACGAAGTTCAACGGCGGTCGGATCCAGAACAGGGGCACCCTCCCGATGCCGAGCACGAACGCGAACATGAAGCAGGAGGCACGGACGGACATCCCCGACAAGGTCGCGAAGCCCGGCTGCATCTACACCGGGCCGACGTCGATCACCTTCCTGTCCGGCGGCAAGATGCGCGTCGTCTCACCGTGGACGAAGAAGACGCAGCTCTCCGGCGCCGCGAACGGCACGATCACCAGCGGCAGCACGAACGACGCACTCTGTGGATCGGTCTCGGCGCTGAGCGGTGCGGGAGCGGTCATCCCGACCCTGCCGTCGAACCTGGTCTTCGTGCAGACGGTCCCGAGCGCAAGCGGAGACCCCAACTACTGGGCGCCCAACACGACACCGCCCCCGGGCGGAACCGTGAACGGGACGGTGAACGCCGGTTCGCCGGTCTACTGCCAGCAGAACGTGAAGGACGCCAGCGGCAGGACCACCTCTGACTACGGGAACGGACTCGGCTACCCGAAGAGCAACGAGTTCACCGGCAGCCTCGGTGACTCCGGGTACTACGGATGCCGGAACGGCGACGTCTTCGTGTCGGGTTCGTTCGGAGGGCAGATGACCCTGGCCGCCGAGAACTTCGTCTACGTGACCGGGAGCATCGTCTACCAGAACGGGCGTGGCTCGGACGACATGCTCGGCCTCGTGGGGCAGCGAGCAGTGTCCGTCTACAACCCCATCTCGTGCTCCTCCGGGACGAGCAGCACGTGCTCCACTTCGTCGGGTTCGTCCACCAACCTCGCCCCGACCCGGAACATCGAGATCGATGCCGCCATCGCGAGCAACCTCGGCACCTTCAACGTGCAGAACAGCGCATTCGGGTCGAACCTGGGGATCCTGACGATCTACGGTTCGATCGCGCAGCAGTTCCGCGGCTCGGTGCGGACCTCGTACGGTTCGTACCTCACCGGCTACGCGAAGGCGTACGCGTACGACACCAGGCTGAAGACCTCGGCCCCGCCGAAGTTCCTGCAGCCCGTGTCGACGACGTACGGCGTGACGACCGAGACCGAGTCGGCCACGGCGTTCCGCGCCGACGGCACCCCGACGGGGAACTGACCGTGCCTTCCTTCGCCGCTGTGGCGCCCCTCGTCGCCGTGCTGGTCGGTGTGCTCGGCCTCGCGATCGGGTCGTTCCTGAACGTCGTCGTGTACCGGGTTCCGGCGGGCATGTCCGTCGTCGTGCCGGCCAGCTCCTGCCCCGGGTGCGGCCACGAGATCCGTCGTCGCGACAACGTGCCCGTGGTCTCCTGGCTCGTCCTGCGCGCCCGGTGCCGTGACTGTGGCGCGCCCATCTCGGCCCGGTACCCGCTCGTCGAAGCCGCCACGGGCCTCCTGTTCGTCGCGGTGACGTTGCTCTCGGTTCTCGCACCGTGGTCGCCGTTGGCGGCACCCGACGGCGTCTCCGGAGCGATCCACGCCGCGCTCCTGCTCGTCGCCCTCCTGTACCTGATGGCGATCAGCATCTCGTTGGCGCTCATCGACCTCGACACCCACATGTTGCCGAACCGGATCGTGCTGCCGGCCTACGTCGTGCTGCCCGTGCTCCTGCTGGCTGCGTCGGCGGTGTCCGGCGACTGGGGTGCCGCGCTCCGGGGGCTCATCGGTCTGGTCGTCCTCGGCGGCGTCTACCTCGTGCTCGCGCTGGCGGTCCCCGGCGGGATGGGGCTCGGGGACGTCAAGCTCGCCGGCGTGCTCGGTCTCGTGCTGGCGTACCTCGGATGGGGACCCCTCGCAGTGGGTTCTTTCGCGGCGTTCCTGCTCGGAGGTACCTTCGCAGTCGTCCTCCTGGTCGTGCGCCGGGCGGGCCGTGGCAGCGGGATCCCGTTCGGCCCCTGGATGCTCGCGGGTGCCTGGCTCGGCATCGCCGTCGGTGCCCCCGCATGGGACGGCTACCTGCGCCTCCTCGGACTCGCCTGACGCGTCGTCACGCGCTGACCCACCAGACCGACCCGAAGACGGTCACGGAAGGACCACCCATGTCGAAGAGCATCGTGGGCGTCGACATCGGCGCCGCCGCGATCCGTGCCGTCGAGGTCCAGGACGCCGACAAGCCGAGACCGACGATCCTGCGGTTCGCCGAGGTCCCCGTGCCCCCGGGCGCGACGAAGCAGGGGGAGGTGCTCGAGCCGAACACGGTCGCGGGTGCGCTCCGACAGCTCTGGTCGCTCGGGCGCTTCCGCTCGAAGGACGTCGTGCTCGGGATGGGCAACCAGCGGGTGTTGTCGCGCGACCTGACGGTCCCGAAGGCGCCCATCGCGCAGATCCGCGAATCGCTGCCCTTCCAGGTGCAGGACATGCTCCCGGTGCCCGTGGTCGACGCGATCCTCGACTTCTACCCGACCAGCGAGGAGATGGGCGAGAACGGCCCCACCGTGAGCGGTCTCCTCGTCGCCGCGGTGAAGGACGCCGTGCTCGCCAACGTCCGTGCGGTCCAGAACGCCGGCCTGAAGCCGGTCGGTGTCGACCTCATCCCGTTCGCCCTGGCACGTGTCCTGGCGCCGGCGAACAGGCCGGGCACCGTGGCCATCGTCGAGTGCGGCGGCAACACGACGACCGTCGTCATCGTCACCGACGGCGTCCCGAAGTTCGTCCGCATCGTGCCGACCGGCGGCGACGACATCACGCGGCTCCTCGCCGGTCGGCTGACGATCGACGAGGGAGCGGCCGAAGCCGTCAAGCGCCACCTGGGCATGGATCCGGAGCGGGCACGGACCGGCGACGACGCGCTCGCGGTCGCGGCGGTCCGCGAGACGATGGGCGAACTGCTCTCGAGTCTCCGCAACACCGTCAACTACTTCGTCAACACACACCCCGCCGAGCCCGTCGACGAGATCCTGCTCTGCGGCGCTGCAGCTGCGCTCCCCGGTTTCTCCGCAGCGCTCTCGGAGTTCACCCGGACGCCCGTCCGGTTCGGAGCGCCGTTCGCCAACGTCGCGCTCGCGAAGTCCATCCGGGTCGAGGACCTGCACGCCCATGGCGCATCGATCGCGGTGGCATGGGGACTCGCCGTGGGAGGGAAGGCAGCATGAGTCAGTCGACCAAGTCGAAGCCCTCGCGTTCTGGACGGAGTCGCCGTCGAGGAGCAGCGCCCGACCCGGCCCTGCGGGTCGCCGTCGAGACCGCGGAGCGCGTCAAACGCCAGCGTCGGAGCACGCCGAGCGAGATCGTCGTCGGGGGCCGCCCCAGCGTCGACCTCCTGCCCACCGAGGTCCTCGCCGATCGACGCAGCAGCCGTGTCGTCCGTCGGATGTGGGCGGGCGTCGTCCTCGTGGCGATCGTGGTGGGGATCGCGACCGCCGGAGCCAGTCTCCTGTCCAGCCAGGCCCACGACGACCTGACCCACGCGCAGGACGAGACCCTGTCGCTCCTGCAGCAGCAGGCGAACTACCGCGAGGTCCGGGACACGGAGGCCGGTACTGCGCTGCGTGAAGCCGCGCAGTCGGTCGGCGGGGCCACGGAGATCGCCTGGCAGCCGTACCTCGCTTCGCTGAAGGCGTCGCTCCCGGCGGGCGTCGAGATCACCGGCGTCGCGATCGACTCTGCCACGCCGCTGGAGACGTACGCGCAGGCCGACACCCCGCTCCAGGGGCAGCGTGTCGCGACCCTGACCATCGACGCGCAGAGCCCGACGCTGCCGTCCGTCCCGTCGTGGCTCGATGCCGTCAAGGGGCTCAAGGGCTTCGTCGACGCGACCGCGAACTCGGTCACGCTCGACCCGACGACCGGCGCGTACACGGTGAACATGACGATCCACGTCGACCAGGCCGCCTTCGACGGCAAGTACCAGGACAAGGGCGAGTGAGATGACCCGCAACCGACTCAACATGCTCCTCGCCGTCGTCGCGATGGTCGTGGTGGCGCTCGCGGGGTTCTTCCTCGGCGTGCAGCCACATCTCGCCCAGGCCGCGAGCGACCGCACCGACCAGGTGTCGGTGGACGCGACGAACCGGACGACGGCGGCGGAACTCGCCCGGCTCAAGGACCGCGCGAAGTCCCTGCCGGCGATGAAGGCGGAACTCGCGGAGCTCAGCGCCTCGGTGCCGTCGAGTGCGAACATGTCCTCCTTCTACGGTGCCGTGGACAGCGTCGCAGCCCGGGCGGGCGTGAAGGTCTCCGCCATCACCACCTCGGACGCTGTGGCCTACACCGCGCCCGTCCCGGCCACGACGGCAGCAGGCACCGAGGACCCGTCGGCATCCGCGACCGACGAGGCGACGCCCGAGCCGACCGCCACGCCCACCGGCTTCGCGACGGCGCCGGTGACCGACCCGGCGATCTCGGCCGCGAACTTCTCGGCCATCCCCGTCTCCGTGTCCGTTGACGGGTCGTTCGACCAGGCCCTGTCCTTCGTCGGGGGCCTGCAGGACGGCGCTCGACTCTTCCTCGTCGCCACGGTGTCCTCCTCCGTTTCGCAGGACTCGACCGACCCCGCCGCAGCGGCTGCGACGACGTGGACGTTCGGTGGCTACGTGTACGTCCTGACCGCCGAGTCGGACACCGCTGCGAAGGGCTGACCGGACCCCCACGGACTGGGGTCGGCCTCGCCACGCCGACCCCACTTCCGCGACACCCGTCGTTGTGATTACGATGCACCAGACGCCGTGATCGCGGCTGCTCATCCCCTCTCGAACGGTCGGCTCGAACCGGCCGTTCCTCGTCGTGCCCGGAGTCGCGCGTGTTGGTCGGAATCGTGGAGTTCCTGGGCTGGTTCGGTGCCGTAACCGTTCTGGCAGGTTACATCTTATTCTCCACCGGCAAGATCCCGAACGGCCCGCTCTACCAGCTGTTCAACCTGATCGGCGGCCTCGCGGTGGCGATCAACGTCGCCGCACACCACGCCGTCCCCTCGACGATCGTCAACGGGATCTGGGCGATCGTCGCCGTCGTGGTCCTGGTGAAGATGGGCCGAGCGCGTCGCGCGGCGAAGCGCGACGGATCCGTGTCCACCGAGTCGCCGGTCCTGCACGCTGAACCGGCCGCGACCACCGGGGTCCTGCCGGTCATCGGCCCGGCGCTGCGCGACCACGAGCCGGAGGGCGCCGCCGAGGCGGACGCCGCCACGGGCCTCCAGTCCGACGACTCGACGGACGCGACGGACGAGACGATGCCGGATGCCGCACCCGCCGCGGTGCCGGAGGCGCCGGCCCCCATGACGGAGACCGTCCCCATCATCACGGCGACGATCGCGCTCGCCCTGGTCGCCGCAGCGCAGGAGCAGTCCGACCGGGCGGTCCGCCACGAGCACGCCGACGACACGGACCAGGCCGAACCCGCTCGCTGACCGGTCGGTCGGCGATACGATCGGCGCATGTCCCGGTGGTTGATCGCGACGATGACGTCGGTCCTCTTCATCGCGCTCGTGATCGCCGTCACGGGCTTCGAAGCCCTGCTCGCCGACGTCGAGGTCATCTCGCAGCCCGACGCCACCCCGTACCTCGGGCCCGCGATGGTCGTCGGCGCCGCGATGGTCGTCTTCCTCGCGACCGTGGCGGGTGCGCGGGACGGCAACCCCGGTGTGACGGCCCTCGTGGCCGCTGCGACGGTCTACCTGGTCATGCTCGGCGTCGGGGCCGTGGGCTACGCGCTCGTCCGATCGGACGCGACGGAACTCCTGGTCTTCCCCGCGGGGTACGCCCTCGGGCCGTTCGTGGTCGGATCCGTCGTGGTGGCGCTCCTGTCGGTGCTCGGCGGGATCTCGATGGCCCGACACCAGGCGCGGACCGCCGGTGGCTCGGGCGCTGCCGCGACGCGTCTGGACGGGCCTGACGAGCGCTCCGGGCACGACCGGACGAACGCGGGCGAGGAACCCGCCGGACGGTAGTGTTCGCAGGGCACGACGCACACGCAACGGGGGAACGATGAGCGACCAGCAAGCGCAGGATCCGGACCAGCAGGGCGGTTGGGGCGCCGTCCCGCCGGTGGACTCGATCCGTGGCACCGACGGAGCGTCCGCGGCAGGGGGGCAGGCACTCGGCCCGGGATCCGTCGCAGGAGCCCCCGGGTTCCCCGGGATGGCCGGACCGGTGCCGCAGCGTCCTCGCCGGAAGCTCCGCCGCGGTCAGCTCATCGCCATCGTCTCGGGTGGCACCGCGGTGGTCCTGCTGCTCGTCGCCGGGGTGGTCGGGTACTCGATCGGTTCCTCCTCGCACGCTGCTGATCGCCCGGTGCGGGCGTTCCTCGACGACCTGACGGCCGGACGCGTGGCCGACGCCCTCGACGACGCGGGCATCGAACGCGAGAAGACCGACGTGCTGCTCGGCGAAGCCGCCTACGCGAAGGCATCGGACAAGGTCACCGGCTACCGCGTCGCAGCGACGCGGACGGACGGCGACACCGCGACGGTCCGTGCGTACCTGCGCCAGGGCGGGCAGGACGTCGCCGCGACCTTCACGCTGGACAAGGCCGGGACGGACTGGGGCGTGTTCCCGATCTGGGAGCTGCAGGCCCCCGAGCTGGGAGCGGTCGCCGTCGCCGTGCGGGGGCCGTCCGGTGCGGCGGTCACCGTCGCCGGCCGGGACGTGCAGACCGCGAAGGACGGGACGGTGAGCCTCCGCGCCCTGCCCGGCACGTACGACGTCGCCTTCGACGGCGACGAGTGGACCACGGCCCGTGGGGGATCGGCGAGCGTCAGCGGGTTCGGTCGCTCGACCTCGACACCGGTGCAGATGACCACGAACCTGACCACCGCCGGGCAGCAGGCTGCCAAGCGGGCGGTGGACGACTGGGTGGACGGCTGCATCGCCTCCACGGACGCCGCCCCCGCCGGGTGCAGCTTCTACGCGTACGGCCAGAACCCCGCGTACACGTACTCGAACCAGAAGTGGACGCTCGAGACCCGGCCGACGGTCCGGGTCGGCAGCTGGACGACGAACGGTTGGTTGATCACGACGACGACGCCCGGCCGGGCGAAGTACACGGCCGACATCTCGGGTGCTGCCGGCACCGGGACGGCCTCCGCGGGGCCGCTCAGCGTGAACGCGAGCGGGTACGTCACGGGCTTCTCGAGCGACGGCGCCACGTTCCGCTCGGCGGTGGGCAATGGGTCGTCCGACACCGGCTCATGACGGTGTCGGTTCCCGGGGTGACCCGGATTGATTTCGTCCCGTCACGCGGGTAGTCTCTACCGGGTGTGCGCCCTCGGGCGCGCCCGAAAAGTCCGGCGAGCGGGATCGCCCAGCCGGACCACTCCGTCCCCCACTCGAACACCCGCCGTCCGGCGGTGCTCAGCGTGGGACGAGGAAGCCGGCGGAACGCGCCGGCCAGAGAGCACGAGCGAAGAACCAGGAGAACAGTTGCCTACTATTCAGCAGCTGGTTCGCAAGGGTCGTACGCCGAAGGTCACCAAGACCAAGGCGCCCGCCCTGAAGGCGAACCCCCAGCAGCGTGGTGTGTGCACCCGCGTCTACACCACCACCCCCAAGAAGCCGAACTCGGCACTGCGCAAGGTCGCTCGTGTCAAGCTCTCGAACGGCACCGAGGTCACGGCCTACATCCCCGGTGAGGGCCACAACCTCCAGGAGCACTCGATGGTGCTCGTCCGCGGCGGTCGTGTGAAGGACCTCCCGGGTGTGCGGTACAAGATCATCCGTGGCGCCCTGGACACCCAGGCAGTCAAGAACCGTAAGCAGGCTCGTAGCCGCTACGGCGCGAAGAAGGGTTGAGTTAGATGCCTCGTAAGGGTCCCGCCCCCAAGCGTCCCGTCGTCGCCGACCCGGTCTACGGTGCGCCGATCGTCAGCCAGCTCGTCAACAAGATCCTGCTCGACGGCAAGAAGGGCCTCGCCGAGCGCATCGTCTACGGTGCACTCGAGGGCGTTTCCGCCAAGAACCAGCAGGACGCCGTCGTGACGCTGAAGAAAGCGCTCGACAACGTCCGTCCGACCCTCGAGGTCCGCAGCCGCCGCGTCGGTGGCTCGACCTACCAGGTCCCGGTCGAGGTCAAGCCGCACCGCGCGAACACCCTCGCGCTCCGTTGGCTCACCTCGTACGCCAAGGCCCGTCGCGAGAAGACGATGACCGAGCGTCTCATGAACGAGATCCTCGACGCGTCGAACGGTCTCGGTGCCGCGGTCAAGCGCCGCGAGGACACGCACAAGATGGCCGAGTCGAACAAGGCCTTCGCCCACTACCGCTGGTAGTCCCGGCACCGTCCGGGTGCCGGTGGTCAAGAACCCCGGCGCCCGGACGGCCGCCAACCTCTCCTACAACTCTTCCGGAGGAACCCTGTGGCACAGGACGTGCTCACCGACCTGAACAAGGTCCGCAACATCGGCATCATGGCGCACATCGATGCCGGCAAGACCACGACGACCGAGCGCATCCTGTTCTACACGGGCATCACGCACAAGATCGGTGAGGTCCACGACGGCGCTGCCACGATGGACTGGATGGCGCAGGAGCAGGAGCGCGGCATCACGATCACGTCGGCCGCGACGACCTGCTTCTGGGACAACAACCAGATCAACATCATCGACACCCCCGGTCACGTGGACTTCACGGTCGAGGTGGAGCGCTCGCTCCGCGTCCTCGACGGTGCCGTCGCCGTCTTCGACGGCAAGGAGGGCGTCGAGCCCCAGTCCGAGACCGTCTGGCGTCAGGCCGACAAGTACGACGTGCCGCGGATCTGCTTCGTCAACAAGATGGACAAGCTGGGCGCCGACTTCTACTTCACCGTCGACACCATCATCAACCGCCTCGGCGCGGAGCCCCTCGTGCTCCAGCTCCCGATCGGCGCCGAGAACGACTTCGTCGGGATCGTCGACCTGATCGAGATGCACGCCAAGGTGTGGCCGGGCGATGCCAAGGGTGACGTCACCATGGGCGCCCAGTACGAGGTGCAGGAGATCCCCGCGGACCTCAAGGAGCGCGCCGAGGAGTACCGCGGCAAGCTGATCGAGCGTGTCGCCGAGACCGACGACGCCCTGCTCGAGAAGTACTTCGGTGGCGAGGAGCTGACCAAGGACGAGATCAAGGCTGCGATCCGCAAGCTGACGATCGCTTCCGAGGTCTACCCCGTCCTCTGCGGCTCGGCCTTCAAGAACCGCGGTGTCCAGCCGATGCTCGACGCCGTCATCGACTACCTCCCGTCCCCGCTCGACGTGCCGCCGATGATCGGTCACGACGTCAAGGACGAGGAGAAGGAGATCATCCGCAAGCCCGACGCGACCGAGCCGTTCTCGGCCCTCGCGTTCAAGGTCGCGGTGCACCCCTTCTTCGGTCGTCTCACGTACGTCCGCGTGTACTCCGGCTCGATCGAGTCCGGTGCCCAGGTCATCAACTCGACCAAGGGCAAGAAGGAGCGCATCGGCAAGATCTTCCAGATGCACTCCAACAAGGAGAACCCGGTCGACAACGTGACCGCTGGCCACATCTACGCGGTCATCGGCCTCAAGGACACCACCACCGGTGACACCCTGTGCGACCCGACCAACCAGGTCGTCCTCGAGTCGATGACGTTCCCGGAGCCGGTCATCGAGGTCGCCATCGAGCCGAACACGAAGGCCGACCAGGAGAAGCTCTCCACGGCCATCCAGAAGCTCGCCGAAGAGGACCCGACGTTCCGCGTCGAGCTCAACGCGGAAACCGGTCAGACGACGATCAAGGGCATGGGCGAGCTCCACCTCGACATCCTCGTCGACCGCATGAAGCGTGAGTTCAAGGTCGAGGCGAGCGTCGGCAAGCCGCAGGTGGCCTACCGTGAGACGCTCACCAAGGTCGTCGAGCGCTACGACTACACCCACAAGAAGCAGACCGGTGGTTCCGGCCAGTTCGCGAAGGTGCAGATCGCGCTCGAGCCGATGGAGGTCACGAGCGAGAAGGTCTACGAGTTCGTCAACGCGACCTCCGGTGGCCGTGTCCCGCGCGAGTACATCCCGTCGGTCGACGCCGGTATCCAGGACGCCATGCAGGTCGGCATCCTCGCCGGCTACCCGACGGTCGGCGTGAAGGCCATCCTCAAGGACGGCGCGGCGCACGACGTCGACTCGTCCGAGATGGCGTTCAAGATCGCCGGTTCGATCGCCTACAAGGAAGCGGCCCGCAAGGCCGGTCCGGCGATCCTGGAGCCGATCATGGCCGTCGAGGTCCGTACTCCGGAGGAGTACATGGGCGACGTCATCGGTGACCTGAACTCCCGTCGTGGCCAGATCGCCTCGATGGAGGACGCCTCGGGCGTCAAGGTGGTCCGCGCGAGCGTGCCGCTGTCCGAGATGTTCGGCTACGTCGGCGACCTGCGGTCGAAGACCTCTGGTCGTGCGGTCTACTCGATGACCTTCGAGACCTACAGCCAGGTCCCGGCCAAGGTCGCCGAGGAGATCATCGCGAAGAACGCGGGGGAGTAGCGCTCAGCGCTTCTCCACAGGCGGGGGCGCCCGGCGACGGGCCCCTCGCCACCAAGTAAAGTACAGACACACACCGCGCACCAACGGTCCCGAGCCCATCCAGGGTCGGCCGGGGGTGACGCTTCCGAGTCCTGAGGAGGACCCACAGTGGCCAAGGCCAAGTTCGAGCGCACCAAGCCGCACGTCAACATCGGAACCATCGGTCACGTCGACCACGGCAAGACCACGCTCACGGCGGCGATCACCAAGGTTCTGCACGACCAGTACCCGGACCTCAACGAGGCCCGTGACTTCGCGCAGATCGACAACGCTCCCGAGGAGCGCCAGCGCGGCATCACGATCAACATCTCGCACGTCGAGTACCAGACCGAGAAGCGTCACTACGCGCACGTCGACGCCCCCGGTCACGCCGACTACGTGAAGAACATGATCACGGGTGCGGCACAGATGGACGGCGCGATCCTCGTGGTCGCCGCCACCGACGGCCCGATGCCCCAGACGCGTGAGCACGTCCTGCTCGCCCGCCAGGTCGGCGTCCCCTACATCGTCGTCGCACTGAACAAGTCCGACATGGTGGACGACGAGGAGATCCTGGAGCTCGTCGAGCTCGAGGTCCGCGAGCTCCTCGGCTCGCAGCAGTTCGACGAGGATGCCCCCGTCGTGCAGGTCTCGGCGCTCAAGGCGCTCGAGGGCGACGAGAAGTGGGTCAAGTCGGTCCAGGACCTCATGGCCCAGGTCGACGAGCACGTGCCGGACCCGGTGCGCGCCACCGACCAGCCGTTCCTGATGCCGATCGAGGACGTCTTCACGATCACCGGTCGTGGCACGGTCGTCACCGGTCGCGTCGAGCGTGGCACGCTCAACCTGAACGAGGAGGTCGAGATCGTCGGCATCCGCGCGACGCAGAAGACCACCGTCACGGGCATCGAGATGTTCCGCAAGCTGCTCGACCAGGCGGTCGCCGGTGACAACACCGGTCTGCTCATCCGTGGCCTCAAGCGCGAGGACGTGGAGCGCGGCCAGGTCGTCGTGAAGCCGGGTTCGGTCACGCCGCACACCGAGTTCCAGGCGAACGCGTACATCCTGACCAAGGACGAGGGTGGGCGTCACAACCCGTTCTACGCGAACTACCGCCCGCAGTTCTACTTCCGCACCACGGACGTCACCGGCGTCATCACGCTGCCCGAGGGCACCGAGATGGTCATGCCCGGTGACACCGTCGCCATGACGGTCGAGCTGATCCAGCCGATCGCCATGGAAGAGGGCCTCCGTTTCGCCATCCGTGAGGGTGGTCGTACGGTCGGTGCCGGTACGGTCGAGAAGATCATCAAGTAACTCCGGTTCCTTGCGACGGCGGGGTCGGGCCTTCGGGCCCGGCCCCGCTTCGTCGTCTCCGGCGACTGACGGGTCGCACAGGGCGCCGGACAGGAGGCCCGGGGCCGGGCCGGCGTCGCGCCTGCTGTCCGCCCCGTGACGCGTCCCAGGCGTCACGGAGTTGGCTCGACCGCGTGACACGT
The DNA here is from genome assembly GCF_903970855.1 of Curtobacterium sp. ME12. Taxonomy (NCBI): domain Bacteria; kingdom Bacillati; phylum Actinomycetota; class Actinomycetes; order Micrococcales; family Microbacteriaceae; genus Curtobacterium; species Curtobacterium sp. ME12. The sequence continues at coordinate 25,949 of NZ_CAJCKD010000002.1, read as the reverse complement.
CTCCGCAGATCCGCGACCTCCGGTCGCGGCTACCACCGCGTCCGTTCCGGCCGCGGATTCTCGTTCCGCGATCCCGACGGCAACACTGTGACGGACCCGGACGAGCGCCGTCGACTCGAGGAGTTCGTGATCCCGCCGGCGTGGGACGACGTCTGGATCTCCCCGTACGCGAACGGCCACATCCTGGCCACGGGTCTGGACGGTGCCGGCCGCCGGCAGTACATGTACCACCCGTCCTGGCGTGAGCGGATGGACCGGATCAAGTACGACCGTGCGCTGGCACTGGCCGAGTCGTTGCCGGTCGCCCGCCGCGGCGTCACGCAGGACCTCCGTCGCCCCGAGCCGGACCGCCGCCGTGCGCTGGCCGCAGCGTTCCGCATGCTCGACCAGGGGTCCCTCCGGGTCGGGTCAGAGCGGTACGCCACCGAGCACGGCAGTCGGGGACTGTCCACGCTGCTCTGCGCCCACGCCCACGTGTCCGGTGACGACATCGAGCTCGACTTCCCGGGCAAGAGTGGCCAGGAGTGGTCCTCGTCCATCCACGACCACGACCTGGCTCGCGTCATCGCCGGCATGAAGCGGCGCGGACCGAACGCCCGACTGCTGTCGTTCCGCGAACGGCGTGGCGCCGAGTGGGAGCCCCTGTCCGCCGAGGACATCAACGCCTACGTCAAGGAGCGCGCCGGGGACGAGTTCACCGCGAAGGACTTCCGCACACTGCACGGCACGGTCGCTGCAGCCGTCGACCTGGCGAAGACCGGCCCGCAGTCGTCTCAGGCCAAGCGGAAGAAGGCCGTCTCGCACGCGGTGAAGGCCGCCAGCGACGAGCTCGGCAACACCCCGACGGTGTGCCGACAGAGCTACATCGACCCCCGGTTGCTCGACGCGTACGACCACGGCGAGACCATCGATCCGAACCGCCTGGCGTCAGCCGAGGCCGAGGTCCGGGCGCTGCTCTACCGACAATGACCCGGGGGTCGTCCGGATGACGTAGCGTTGGTCGACGTGCCGGACCACCCCCACACGGCACGGAAGGACCCACAACAGTCGTGACCGACGAGTGCATCCACGGATTCCCCACCGAGCTCTGCGACATCTGCGCACCCCGGCAGCGCGAGGCGTCGGAGATCCCAGCCACCCCGGCACCCCGCCGGACCCGCATCACCACCAACCTGCGCGTCGACCCGCCGGCCTCCGGGCCCGGGACGTCGCTCCGGTCGCCGACGTCGCTCCGTTCGTCGTCCGCCGACCTGCCCGAGGCACGTGAGTTCGCAGCGCTCCGCGCCCACCACGTCACCCACATCGACAACCTCGACGGCATCGTCGGTGCCGGCGCGATCCTGGCGTCCGACCAGGCCGAGCCGGTCGTGGACGTGAGTTCCGCCGACACCCGCGCCGCCCGCGCAGAGGCCGAGGCGCCCGACGGTTCCTCGATCGCCGGCCACGTGCCGTTCACGTTGTCGCCCGACGCCACTCGCTGGGACGAGCTCCGCACGGGCGCCGAGGGCGAGCGCTGGTCGGACGCCGCCCGCCGTACACGGGCGATCGACTACGTCGTGCTCGTCGTGCCGGTCTCGGCGTTCGGTGCCTCGGTGATCGTCGCCGACCAGGACGCCGACGCCGACGACGTCCGGTTCGCCGTCGGACCGGACGCCGCCACCAACCTGATCCGTCGCACCGACTTCACGGACCCGGAGATGCACGGCCTCGAGCTGCTCGCTGGTCCGAGTGTGCCGTTCACCTCGGTCGCGGTCATCGGCGTCCCGAACGACAAGGCCCGGCAGACCGTCCGCGCCGTGCTCGCCGACCACGGTGGACACGCTCCGCGGGTGGCCGTGTTCCCGCCGTGGTTCGTGCCCCCGGTGACCGCCGAGTGACGGTCTCCTGACCCGTGCCGACGCACCCTCCGGACCCCGTCCGGAGGGTGCGTCGTGTTGCGGGGCCGAGTCGGGCCTCCAGGCCGTCCGATCCGCGTGGATCCGGGCGGGCGAGCCGGTGGGACACCCCCGGCAATTCGCGACACGCCCGGGTTGCACGTGGGCCGGGGCTATGCGAGACTTGTCCGGTTCCGAATTCCCCGTGGGTGCATGCCCACAGGATCACTGCTCTGGCAGTGCACAACCCCCTTGTTCAGCAGGGCTGGGTTGGGCCGCAGGCAGCAGAACACGACTCCCCGGAGGCGACGGACGCGGTGTACCACTGCTGCGCCCGGAGCACGAGGCAGTCGATTGCCCACGCTGGACGGCCACGGTCGCCCGCGAGGTTGACAGGTGAACAGCGGTCATCCCCAGTGGATGCGGCCGGTTGGTTCAGGAAAACAGCACGGTCCGCAGGAATGCGGAACCGAGCGGCGTCAGGCGGCCAGAGGGTGCGCGGCGCAGAGAGGACAAGAGACACATGGCGGGACAGAAGATCCGCATCCGGCTCAAGTCGTACGACCACGAGGTCATCGACACGTCGGCCCGGAAGATCGTCGACACGGTGACCCGTGCCGGTGCGACCGTGGTCGGCCCGGTGCCGCTCCCCACCGAGAAGAACGTGATCGCAGTGATCCGTTCCCCTCACAAGTACAAGGACTCGCGCGAGCACTTCGAGAAGCGCACGCACAAGCGGGTCATCGACATCGTCGACCCGACGCCGAAGGCCGTGGACTCGCTCATGCGACTCGACCTTCCGGCAGACGTCAACATCGAGATCAAGCTGTAAGGGGGCTGACCAATGGCGAACTCAACCAAGACCGTCAAGGGCCTCCTCGGCAAGAAGCTCGGGATGACCCAGGTGTGGGACGAGAACAACAAGTTCATCCCCGTCACCGTGATCGAGGTCGGCCCGAACGTGGTCACCCAGATCCGCAACGCCGAGCGCGACGGCTACGAGGCGATCCAGATCGCCGCCGGTGCCATCGACCCGCGCAAGGTCAACAAGCCGGCCGCCGGTCACTTCGAGGCCGCTGGCGTGACCCCGCGTCGCACCCTCACCGAGATCCGGACCAACGACTCCGCTGAGTACACGCTCGGCCAGGAGCTCACCGTGGACGGCACGTTCACGGCGGGCCAGAAGGTCGACGTCGTCGGTACCTCCAAGGGCAAGGGCTTCGCCGGTGTCATGAAGCGCCACGGCTTCCACGGCGTCGGTGCCTCGCACGGTGCGCACCGCAACCACCGCAAGCCCGGCTCGATCGGTGCTTCCTCGACCCCGTCGCGCGTCTTCAAGGGCATGCGCATGGCCGGTCGTATGGGTGGCGACCGCGTGACCGTCCTCAACCTCACGGTGCACGCCGTCGACGCCGAGAAGGGTCTGCTGCTCGTCAAGGGCGCCGTCCCCGGTGCTCGTGGCCGCTCCGTCTTCGTCCGCACCGCCGTGAAGGGTAAGTGATCATGGCCACCACGACCGCAACCACGATCGACGTCCTCGACGCATCGGGTGCCAAGTCCGGCACCGTCGAGCTCCCCGCAGCTCTCTTCGACGTCGAGACCAACGTCCCGCTGATCCACCAGGTCGTCACCGCGCAGCTCGCAGCCGCGCGTCAGGGCACCCACAAGACCAAGAACCGCGGCGAAGTCCGCGGTGCCGGTCGCAAGCCGTTCAAGCAGAAGGGCACCGGCCGCGCCCGTCAGGGTTCCGTCCGTGCTCCGGAGCACACCGGCGGTGGCGTCGTCCACGGACCGACCCCGCGCGACTACTCGCAGCGCACCCCGAAGAAGATGATCGCCGCTGCTCTGCTCGGCTCGCTCTCGGACCGCGCCCGCGGTGGCCGCATCTCCGCTGTGGAGGGCTTCGTCGCGGCTGAACTGCCGTCGACCAAGACCGCCCGCACGCTCCTCGAGAAGGTCGCGCCCGTCAAGAACGTGCTCGTCGTGCTCGAGACGGACGACGAGCTGACGCTCAAGTCGATCCGCAACCTGTCGAACGTCCACGCGCTCTCGTACGGCCAGCTCAACGCGTACGACGTGCTGCGTTCGGACGCCGTCGTCTTCAGCAAGAGCGCCCTCGACGCCTTCATCGCGTCGAAGACCGCGAAGGAGATCACCGCATGAGCGGCTTCAACAAGGACCCGCGCGACGTCATCATCTCGCCGGTCGTCTCGGAGAAGAGCTACGCGCTCATCGACCAGGGCAAGTACACGTTCATCGTGGACCCCCGCTCGAACAAGACCGAGATCAAGCTCGCCATCGAGAAGATCTTCGACGTCAAGGTCGCGAGCATCAACACGCTGAACCGCCCGGGCAAGACCCGTCGCACCAAGTTCGGTCTCGGCAAGCGCAAGGACACCAAGCGCGCCATCGTGACGCTCAAGTCCGGTTCGATCGACATCTTCACGGCTGTCGGCTGAGGACCAGAGGGATAAATCATGGCTATTCGTAACTACAAGCCGACGACCCCCGGTCGTCGCGGCTCGTCGGTCGCCGACTTCGCTGAGATCACTCGTTCGACTCCGGAGAAGTCCCTGCTTCGTCCGCTGCCGAAGACCGGTGGTCGCAACAGCTCCGGCCGTATCACCACGCGTCACATCGGTGGTGGCCACAAGCGCCAGTACCGCGTGATCGACTTCCGTCGCTCCGACAAGGACGGCGTCGACGCCAAGGTCGCGCACATCGAGTACGACCCCAACCGCACCGCGCGCATCGCGCTCCTGCACTACGTGGACGGCACGAAGCGCTACATCATCGCGCCGAACAAGCTCAAGCAGGGCGACGTCATCGAGCAGGGCCCCGGCGCCGACATCAAGCCCGGCAACAACCTGCCGCTGCGCAACATCCCCGTGGGTACCGTCGTGCACGCCATCGAGCTCCGCCCCGGTGGCGGCGCCAAGATGGCCCGCTCCGCCGGCGCCTCGGTGCGTCTCGTCGCCAAGGACGGCCCCTACGCGCAGCTCCGTCTGCCGTCGGGCGAGGTCCGCAACGTCGACGCACGCTGCCGCGCCACCATCGGCGAGGTCGGCAACGCCGAGCAGTCGAACATCAACTGGGGCAAGGCCGGCCGCATGCGCTGGAAGGGCGTCCGCCCGACCGTCCGTGGTGTCGCCATGAACCCGGTCGACCACCCGCACGGTGGTGGTGAGGGCAAGACCTCCGGTGGTCGTCACCCGGTCAGCCCCTGGGGTCAGTCCGAGGGCCGTACGCGCAAGCCGAACAAGCCGAGCGACAAGCTCATCGTCCGTCGCCGTAACGCCGGCAAGAAGCGCAAGTAGGAGTTCAGAAGATGCCACGCAGTCTGAAGAAGGGCCCCTTCGTCGACGAGCACCTGCTCCGCAAGGTCGTCACGCAGAACGAGGCCAACACCAAGAACGTGATCCGCACGTGGTCGCGTCGGTCGATGATCGTCCCGAACATGCTCGGGCACACGATCGCCGTCCACGACGGCCGCAAGCACATCCCGGTGTTCGTCACCGAGTCGATGGTCGGTCACAAGCTCGGCGAGTTCGCGCCGACCCGCACCTTCCGTGGTCACGTGAAGGACGACAAGAAGGGCCGTCGCCGCTGAGGCGGCGACGCAGAGGAGGAACGAAATGGTGGAGTCGATCGCACGTGTGCGACACATCCGCGTCACGCCTCAGAAGGCCCGTCGCGTCATCGAGCTGATCCGCGGCAAGCAGGCCCACGAGGCCCTCGCCATCCTGAAGTTCGCCCCCCAGGGCGCTTCGGAGCCCGTGTACAAGCTGGTCGCCTCGGCGATCGCGAACGCACGGGTCAAGGCGGACTCGACGAACAGCTTCCTCGACGAGCGCGACCTCTACGTGAGCCGCGTCTTCGTCGACGAGGGCACGACCCTGAAGCGGTTCCAGCCGCGCGCCCAGGGCCGCGCCTTCCGCATCAACAAGCGCACCAGCCACATCACGGTCGTCCTCGCGACGCCTGACGAGGCCGAGGTTGCCGCGACGAGCAAGAAGGCGAGCAAGTAATGGGCCAGAAGGTCAACCCGTACGGCTTCCGTCTCGGGATCACGACGGACCACGTCTCGCACTGGTTCACCGACAGCAAGAAGGCCGGTCAGCGCTACGCCGACTACGTGGCCGAGGACATCAAGGTGCGCGAGTACCTGAAGAAGACCCTCGACCGCGCCGGCGTCGCACGCATCGAGCTCGAGCGCACCCGTGACCGTGTCCGCGTGGACATCCACACGGCTCGCCCGGGCATCGTCATCGGCCGCCGTGGCGCCGAGGCGGAGCGCGTTCGCGGTGAGCTCGAGAAGCTCACCAAGAAGCAGATCCAGCTGAACATCCTCGAGGTCAAGAACCCCGAGACCGAGGCCCAGCTCGTCGCGCAGGGCATCGCCGAGCAGCTCTCCGCTCGTGTCGCGTTCCGTCGCGCCATGCGCAAGGGCCTGCAGGGTGCACAGCGCGCCGGCGCCAAGGGTGTCCGCATCCAGGTGTCGGGCCGTCTCGGCGGCGCCGAGATGTCGCGTTCGGAGTTCTACCGCGAAGGCCGTGTGCCGCTGCACACCCTCCGCGCGAACATCGACTACGGCTTCTACGAGGCCCGGACCACGTTCGGCCGCATCGGCGTGAAGGTCTGGATCTACAAGGGCGACATCACGAACAAGGAGCTCGCTCGCGAGCAGGCGAACCAGCGTTCGTCGCGCCCCGAGCGTCGTGGCGGCCCGCGCGGTGAGCGTGGCGACCGTGGCGGCGACCGTCGTGGCGGCGACCGCGGTGACCGTCGCCCGCAGCAGGCCCCGCAGGACGCGCCGGCCGGCGCAGGAGTTGAGGCGTAACCATGCTTATTCCCCGTCGAGTCAAGCACCGCAAGCAGCACCACCCGAAGCGTTCGGGTCAGGCCACCGGTGGTACCAAGGTCAGCTTCGGCGACTACGGCATCCAGGCCCTCACCCCGGCGTACGTGACCAACCGTCAGATCGAGTCCGCTCGTATCGCCATGACGCGTCACATCAAGCGTGGTGGCAAGGTCTGGATCAACATCTACCCGGACCGTCCGCTGACCAAGAAGCCCGCCGAGACCCGCATGGGTTCCGGTAAGGGTTCGCCCGAGTGGTGGGTCGCGAACGTGAAGCCGGGCCGGGTGCTCTTCGAGCTCTCCGGCGTCAGCGAGGAGATCGCCCGTGAGGCGTTGACTCGTGCAATCCACAAGCTGCCCCTCAAGGCACGCATCATCAAGCGCGAGGAGGGCGACGCATAATGGCGATCGGTTCCAAGGAGCTCCGTCCGACGGAGCTCGACACGTTCGAGAACGAGCGTCTCGCTGACGAGCTGAAGAAGGCCAAGGAGGAACTCTTCAACCTCCGCTTCCAGTCGGCCACCGGCCAGCTGGAGAGCCACGGTCGTCTCCGTGCCGTCAAGCGCGACATCGCCCGCATCTACACCGTCCTCCGCGAGCGCGAGCTCGGCATCCGTGCCACTCCCGCGCCCGTCGAGACCGCCCCCAAGGCCAAGAAGACGACGAAGAAGGCTGACAAGCCGGCCGAGTCGACCGAGGCCGAGACCGCCGAGGAGAAGTAATGGCGAACGAAGAGAAGAACTCCGCCGCCCTCACTCGCGGCTACCGCAAGACGCGTCGCGGCTACGTGACGAGCGACAAGATGGACAAGACCATCGTGGTCGAGGTCGAGGACCGCGTGAAGCACGCGCTCTACGGCAAGATCATCCGTCGCACGTCCAAGGTGAAGGCCCACGACGAGCTCGGCACCGCTGGTGTCGGCGACCTCGTCGTGATCAGCGAGACCCGTCCCCTCAGCGCGTCCAAGCGCTGGCGCCTGGTCGAGATCCTCGAGAAGGCCAAGTAGGCCTCGGCCTGCTTCGGAATAGGAGACAGCAGTGATTCAGCAGGAATCCCGCCTGAAGGTCGCCGACAACACGGGTGCCAAGGAGATCTTGACCATCCGCGTGCTCGGTGGCTCGGGTCGTCGCTACGCCGGCCTCGGTGACGTCATCGTCGCCACGGTGAAGGACGCCATCCCCGGCGGCAACGTGAAGAAGGGTGACGTCGTCAAGGCGGTCATCGTTCGCACCAAGAAGGAGACCCGTCGTCAGGACGGCTCCTACATCAAGTTCGACGAGAACGCGGCAGTGATCCTCAAGGCCGACGGCGACCCGCGCGGCACGCGCATCTTCGGTCCGGTCGGTCGCGAGCTCCGTGACAAGAAGTTCATGAAGATCATCTCGCTCGCGCCGGAGGTGCTGTAAGCCATGGCGAACATCAAGAAGGGTGACCTCGTCCAGGTCATCACGGGCGCGACGCAGGAGCGTGGCGGCGACCGTGGCAAGCAGGGCAAGGTCATCGAGGTCCTCAAGGACAAGAACCGCGTCGTCGTCGAGGGCGTGAACTTCGTCACGAAGCACGTCCGCGTCGGTCAAACGCAGCGTGGTTCGAAGACCGGTGGCATCGAGCAGCACGAAGCCTCGATCCACGTCTCGAACGTCGCACTCGTCGACCCGAAGACGAAGAAGCCGACGCGTGTCGGCTTCCGCACCGAAGAGGTGGAGAAGGACGGCGTCAAGAAGACCGTCCGTGTCCGCTACGCGAAGAAGTCTGGTGAGAAGCTCTGATGACTGACACGACTGCTGCGCCCGCTGGCAAGGTCCAGCCGCGCCTCAAGCAGAAGTACCTGGCCGAGATCAAGTCGGCCCTCACCGAGCAGTTCGGTTACGCGAACGTCAACCAGGTCCCCGGCCTGGTCAAGGTCGTCGTGAACACCGGTGTCGGCGAGGCCGCTCGTGACTCCAAGATCATCGAGGGGGCCATCAAGGACCTCACGGCGATCACGGGTCAGAAGCCCCAGGTCAACATCGCCCGCAAGTCCATCGCACAGTTCAAGCTGCGCGAGGGTCAGGCCATCGGCGCGCACGTCACCCTCCGCGGTGACCGCGCGTGGGAGTTCCTGGACCGCCTGGTCACGCTCGCACTGCCCCGCATCCGCGACTTCCGCGGTCTCAGCGACAAGCAGTTCGACGGCAACGGCAACTACACGTTCGGTCTCACGGAGCAGTCCGTGTTCCACGAGATCGACCAGGACCGCATCGACCGTGTCCGCGGCTTCGACATCACTGTCGTGACCACCGCGAAGACGGACGACGAGGGACGCGCGCTGCTCCGCCAGCTCGGCTTCCCGTTCCGCTCCAACGAGCAGACGGTCTAAACTACTTCGGGCGGTGCGGGCCGGAGGATTCACGTCCTCCGGCCCGCACGCACGAACACACCGATCTCGGGGAACCGCCCCGGGATCACTCGATCGCTCAGGTCGGCATTCGTGGAACGGGTGTCGAAACCAGGCGAGAAATGGACGAACATCATGACGATGACCGATCCGGTCGCAGACATGCTGACCAGATTGCGGAACGCGAACTCCGCGCACCACGACGCAGTCGCGCTCCCGAGCTCCAAGCTCAAGAAGAACATCGCCGACATCCTCAAGCGTGAGGGCTACATCAGCGAGTGGAAGGTGGAGGACGCCCGAGTCGGGCAGACCCTCACCATCGACCTGAAGTACGGCCCCGAGCGCGAGCGTTCGATCGCCGGCATCAAGCGCGTCTCGAAGCCGGGCCTCCGGGTCTACGCGAAGTCGACGGAGATCCCCCAGGTCCTCGGTGGCCTCGGCGTGGCGATCCTCTCGACCTCCTCCGGCCTCCTGACCGACCGCGAAGCCGAGCAGAAGGGCGTGGGTGGGGAAGTCCTCGCCTACGTGTGGTGATCGACAATGTCACGAATCGGACGTCTCCCCATCGACATCCCCGCCGGCGTCACCGTCTCCGTTGACGGTCAGAACGTGGCGGTCAAGGGCCCGAAGGGCGAGCTCGCGCTCGTCATCGCCGAGCCCATCCAGGCCAAGGTCGAGGAGAACCAGGTCCTCGTCACCCGTCCGGACGACGAGCGCGAGTCGCGTTCGCTCCACGGACTGACCCGGACCCTCATCGCCAACAACATCATCGGCGTGACCCAGGGCTACACCAAGGGCCTCGAGGTCGTCGGTACCGGTTACCGTGTCGCGGCCAAGGGCTCGAACCTCGAGTTCGCGCTCGGGTACTCCCACTCGATCACGGTCGAGCCGCCGGCGGGCATCAGCTTCGCGGTGGAGGGCAACAACAAGGTCACCGTCGCCGGTATCGACAAGCAGGCTGTCGGCGAGGTCGCCGCGAACATCCGGAAGCTCCGGAAGCCCGAGCCCTACAAGGGCAAGGGTGTCCGTTACGCCGGCGAGAACGTGCGCCGCAAGGCCGGAAAGTCAGGTAAGTGATCATGGGACTCCTCAAGACACGAGGCAAGAGCAAGGCGGCCGCCAAGGCGCGTCGTCACAACCGTCTCCGCAAGAAGATCACCGGCACCGAGGCTCGTCCCCGTCTCGCCGTCACCCGCTCGTCGCGTCACGTGTTCGTGCAGGTCATCGACGACTCGAAGGGTCACACCCTCGCCAGCGCCTCGACGATGGAGGCAGACCTCCGCTCGTTCGACGGCGACAAGACCGCCAAGGCCCGTCGCGTCGGTGAGCTCCTCGCCGAGCGCGCGAAGTCGGCTGGCGTCGAGGCCGTGGTCTTCGACCGCGGTGGCAGCAAGTACGCCGGTCGCGTCGCCGCGATCGCCGATGGTGCCCGTGAAGGAGGGCTGAACCTGTGAGCGACAACGCGAACACCAACGAAGACGCCAAGACCGAGGCCGTCGAGGCCACGGCAACCGAGGCCGTCGAGACCACCGAGGCGAGCACGGAGGCCACGGCCACCGAGGCGACCGCCGAGGGCGCCAAGACCGGCAAGGAGGCGGAGGCACCTGCCGTCGCCGAGCGTCCGGTCGAGACCGCCGCGGGCTCCGCGTCCAACAACCGCGACTCCGCCGACAACCGTGGCCGTCGTGGTGGCGGTCGTGACCGTCAGCAGGGCCGCGACCGCAACAACCGCGGTGGCGACAGCCAGTTCCTCGAGCGCGTGGTGACCATCAACCGCGTCTCGAAGGTCGTCAAGGGTGGTCGTCGCTTCAGCTTCACGGCGCTCGTCGTCGTCGGTGACGGCAACGGCCTCGTGGGCGTCGGCTACGGCAAGGCCAAGGAGGTCCCCACGGCGATCTCCAAGGGTGTCGAAGAGGCGAAGAAGAACTTCTTCCGCGTCCCCCGCGTCGGCAACACGATCCCGCACCCGGTGCAGGGTGAAGCCGCCGCTGGCGTCGTCCTCCTGCGCCCGGCCGGCCCCGGTACCGGTGTCATCGCCGGTGGTCCGGTCCGCGCCGTGCTCGAGTGCGCCGGCATCCACGACGTCCTGAGCAAGTCGCTCGGCTCGTCGAACACCATCAACATCGTGCACGCGACCGTCGAGGCCCTGAAGCAGCTCGAGGAGCCCCGCGCCGTCGCGAGCCGTCGTGGCCTCGACGTCGAGCGGGTCGTCCCGGCCCGTCTGCTCCAGGCCGAGGCCGCAGCCCTGCGTGCCGCGACCGAGAAGGCAGGTGCGTGATGGCGATGCTGAAGATCACGCAGATCAAGTCCGTTATCAGCGAGAAGCAGTACCAGCGCGACACCCTGCGCAGCCTGGGCCTCAAGCGCATCGGCCGTTCGGTCGAGCGTGAGGACAACTCCCAGAACCGCGGGTACATCGCGACGGTGGCGCACCTCGTGAAGGTCGAGGAGGTCGACGCATGAGCGACGAGAAGAACGAGCGCGTGCAGGTGCTGAAGCTGCACCACCTCCGTCCTGCAGAGGGTGCCAAGAAGGACCGCACCCGCGTGGGTCGTGGTGAGGGCTCGAAGGGCAAGACCGCTGGGCGTGGTACCAAGGGCACGAAGGCCCGTTACCAGGTCCGGGTCGGCTTCGAGGGTGGGCAGATGCCGCTGCACATGCGCACCCCGAAGCTCCGTGGGTTCAAGAACCCGTTCCGGGTCGAGTACCAGGTCGTGAACCTGGACAAGATCTCGGAGCTCTACCCCGACGGTGGCGACGTCACCGTTGCGGGCCTGGTCGCCAAGGGCGCCGTCCGCAAGAACGAGAAGGTCAAGGTTCTCGGTCAGGGTGACATCACCGTGAAGATCACGGTCACGGTCGACAAGGTCTCGGCGTCCGCCGCTGAGAAGATCGTGGCTGCTGGCGGCACCGTCTCCCAGTAACCCCCGTCGGCGGCCCGTGCGTTTGCGCACGGGCCGCCGTTACGGTTTCCTTGACAGTGGCCGGCATCCGCCAGCCGGGTCGGCCCTGCCGACCGAAACCGGTCCGGCCGCGATCGACGGCCCCGGTCCCACAAGTTCGGAGTCATCGTGTTCAGAGCGGTCGCGCGCATCATGCGCACCCCTGATCTTCGCAAGAAGATCGGCTTCACCCTCGCGATCATCGCGCTGTTCCGTCTCGGGTCGTACATCCCGGCACCGTTCGTCGACTACGCCGCCGTGCAGAGCTGTCTCGCCAGCGCGTCGTCCTCCGGCGGCCTCTACGACCTGATCAACCTCTTCTCCGGCGGCGCGCTGCTGAAGCTCTCGGTCTTCGCGCTCGGCATCATGCCGTACATCACCTCGTCGATCATCGTGCAGCTCCTGCGTGTGGTCATCCCGCACTTCGACACCCTCTACAAGGAGGGCCAGTCCGGCCAGGCGAAGCTCACGCAGTACACGCGTTACCTCACGATCGCGCTCGGTGTCCTGCAGTCCACGACCCTGATCACGGTGGCCCGCTCCGGCGCGCTGTTCGGCACCAACGCCTCCGCGTCCTGCACGTCGATCATCTCGAACGACAGCTGGTACGCCATCATGCTGATGGTCGTCACGCTGACCGCCGGTACCGGCCTCATCATGTGGATGGGCGAGCTCGTCACCGAGCGCGGCATCGGCAACGGCATGTCGCTCCTGATCTTCACGTCGATCGCGGCGCAGTTCCCGTCGGCGCTCTGGGCGATCGAGCAGTCGCAGTCGTTCGAGCTGTTCCTGTTCGTGATCCTGGTCGGACTCGTGATCATGATGGCCGTCGTGTTCGTCGAGCAGTCACAGCGGCGGATCCCCGTGCAGTACGCCAAGCGCATGGTCGGGCGGCGGACGTACGGCGGCAACAACACCTACATCCCGATCAAGGTGAACATGGCAGGTGTCGTGCCCGTCATCTTCGCGTCGTCGCTGCTGTACCTGCCGGCCCTGATCGCGCAGTTCAACCAGCCGTCGGACGGCTCCGAGCCGGCCGCATGGGTGACCTGGATCCAGAACAACCTGACCTCGGGTGACAACTGGTTCTACATGGTCCTGTACTTCCTGCTCATCGTCGGGTTCACGTACTTCTACGTGGCGATCACCTTCAACCCCGAAGAGGTCGCCGACAACATGAAGAAGTACGGCGGTTTCATCCCCGGCATCCGTGCCGGTCGTCCGACCGCCGAGTACCTCGACTACGTCCTCACCCGGGTGACGCTGCCCGGCTCGCTCTACCTCGGTCTCATCGCGCTCATCCCGCTGGCAGCACTGGCGCTGTTCGGCGCGAACCAGAACTTCCCGTTCGGTGGCGCGAGCATCCTGATCATCGTCGGTGTCGGTCTCGAGACCGTGAAGCAGATCGACTCGCAGCTGCAGCAGCGTCACTACGAAGGGCTTCTCCGTTGAGCGCACGTCTCATCATCGTCGGACCTCCCGGAGCCGGGAAGGGCACCCAGGCCGGCCGCATCGCCGATTCCCTCGGGATCCCTGCGATCTCGACCGGGGACATCTTCCGCAAGAACGTGGCAGAGGGCACGCCCCTCGGTGTGCAGGCGAAGGCGATCATGGACGCCGGTGACTACGTCCCGGACTCCCTGACGAACGAGCTCGTGAAGTCCCGCCTGCAGGAGCCCGACGCCGAGCACGGCTTCCTGCTGGACGGCTACCCGCGTACGGTCGGCCAGGTCGAGTACCTCGACGCACTGCTCGCTGAGCAGGGCGCCGGGATCGACGCCGTGGTGCAGCTCGTCGCCGACCAGGACGAGCTCGTCGGTCGCCTGCTCAAGCGCGCAGAGGACCAGGGCCGCAGCGACGACAACGAGGAGACGATCCGTCGTCGCCAGCAGGTGTACGTCGAGCAGACGGCGCCCATCGTGGCGGCGTACGGCGAGCGTGGCCTCGTGGTCGACGTCGACGGCCTCGGCGCCATCGACGAGGTCGGCGACCGCATCCAGGCCGCGCTGGCGGGCCGCGGGCTCTCCGCGACCGTCTGACCAGCGTGGTGCGGTTCAAGAAGCCCTCGATCTACAAGACCCCGGACGAGCTCCGGGCGATGGTCCGGCCGGGCCTGCTGACCGCCGAGGCGCTCGACGCGGTCCGTGCAGCGATCCGACCGGGCATCGCCACCAGCGAACTCGACGCGATCGCGGAGCGCACCATCCGTGACGGCGGCGGGGTCCCGAACTTCCAGCTCGTGCCCGGCTACCGCCACACGCTGTGCGTGTCGGTGAACGACGAGATCGTGCACGGGATCCCCGGTGACCGCGTGCTCGCGCCCGGTGACATCGTGTCGGTGGACGCCGGCGCCGAGGTCGACGGCTGGAACGGCGACAGCGCGTTCACGACCGTCGTGCCCGGCGGCGACGCAGCGGTCACCTCGGCCCGGCAGACGCTCTGCGACACGACGGAGCGGTCGCTGTGGCACGGCATCGCCGCGCTCGCGCACGCGAAGAACCTGCACGAGGTCGGCTCCGCCGTGGAGGACGCGATCGACGAGACCGGAGCGTGGGGCATCGTCGAGGACTACACCGGCCACGGCATCGGCCGGTCGATGCACGAGGACCCGCCGGTCTTCAACTACCGCGTCCGAGGTGCCGGCCCTGCGGTCAAGCCGGGGCTGGTGGTCGCCATCGAGCCCATGGTCACGGCCGGCGCGATCGACAGCTCGACCGACGACGACGACTGGACCGTCCGCACCCTCGACGGCTCCGACGCCGCGCACTGGGAGCACAGCGTGGCAGTGCACGCGGGCGGTGTCTGGGTGCTCACGGCCGCCGACGGCGGCGCTCGGGGCCTGGCCCCGCTGGGTGTGACGCCCGTCCCGATCCCGTAGGACGGGCCTCCAGTCCGCATGCGGTGCCCACGCTGGCTCGCACGATGCGACGGCCAGGAGGCCCGGCTGACGTCCGCCGCGTCGACCACGTCGCGCGGATCCACCGGACCAGTGCCGGGCGCACGCCATGGCGTCGCGTCAGTTGCCGACGGAGCAGGTCTCCTCGGAGGCGCTCTGCCCGGTGATCGACGAGGGCAGCGGCGTCGCCGATGCGGTCGGCGTCCGCGTGGCGGCCGCGCTCGACGTCGCTGACGGCGTGCCGGCGGACGACGAGGTCCCGGTTCCACCAGAGGAGCCGGACGACCCCGAGGAGCCGGACGACCCGGCGCCGCTCGACGTCCCGCCGCTCGACGGCGACTCCTCGGACGCGCGACCGGTGCTCGAGTCGCTCAGCGAGGACCGGACGTCGTTCTGCAGCGCCACGTTCAGGGTGTGGGCCGTCTCCTGGTCGACGATCACCCGGGCGCTGTCGGCCGGGTCATCGGCAACCGGGTACTGCACGAAGAGCATGTTGGCCGTGCTCATCCCGCGCAGCGCCGCGGCGAGCTTGACCAGGGTGCCGGTCTGGGCCAGGCCGTCGGACAGCGTCATGTTGGACAGGGCGGCGCCCGCCAGCTTGTAGAGCGTGATGGGGTTCGAGAGCGTGCCGTCCGAGGTGACCTTGCGGAGGAGCGCCGACAGGAACACTTGCTGCGAGCTGATGCGGGCGAGGTCGCTGCCGTCGCCCACCCCGTGGCGAGTGCGCAGGAAGGCCAGGGCGTCCGAGCCCTCGAGGGAGTGCGAGCCCGTCGTCAGGTGCAGGCCGGTGAACGTGTCGTCGATCGGCTCGGCGACGCAGACGTCCACGCCGCCGAGGGCGTTCGACATCTCGATCACGCCGTCGAAGGTGATGAGCCCGGCGTAGGGGATGCTCAGACCGGTCAGGTTCTCGACGGTGTCCACGACGCAGGAGACGCCGCCGTTGCCGAGTGCGGTGTTGAACATCGCCGAGGTGGACGCGGGGTAGGTCGTGCCGGTCGCGGGGTTCGTGCAGGCCGGGATGGGGACCATCAGGTCCCTGGGGAAGCTGACCGCGGTGAGCTGCTGGTGGTCCGCCGAGATGTGGATGAGCATCGTGACGTCGTTCCGGGCACCCTCGACGTCCTCGTCGGAGTCGAACTGGCCGACCCGGGTGTCGCTGCCGATGAGCAGGATGTTCGCCCCGCCCTTGATCGCCGAGATGTCCGCGGTCTTGGCGGTGCTCTGGTCGTCGGTGCTCAGCGCGACGGTCTGCGGCGCGGTGGCGAGCTGCGCCCCGGCGATCGCGGCGACGCTCGTGCCGCTGACGAGCAGGACGGCCACGGCGGAGGCGACGACGGTGACGAGCGTGCCCCAGCCCCGGCGACGGGCCTGCTTGCCGTGGCTGGCGAAGGGGCGTCGGGTGGCGTCGGGCACGTGTTCTCCGTTCGGTGGTCCGGCGCGAGCTGCTGGTGCGACGGACGTGGCTGCGGAGCAAAACTACGGTTCGCGCGCAAGTGCGCGCCCGGAGCGCGCCGTCAAACCACTGTGGAACGCTCAGGCACGGCTCCGGAAGCCCCAGACGTGGGGTGTTCCGCGCCCCCACTTGGCAATTGCGGGTTTACCACATAAGATCGATCTTTGGTGTGTCATGCCCTCTCGGGTGTGGCGACCGACCCGCAGACCGGTTCGGGGATCACACCTGTTCCACAACCAAGCGACAGTGAGGCTATGGCCAAGAAAGACGGCGTCATCGAGATCGAAGGCTCGGTGCTCGAAGCTCTGCCCAACGCGATGTTCCGCGTTGAGCTGACGAACGGACACAAGGTCCTCGCGCACATCTCCGGGAAGATGCGCCAGCACTACATCCGCATCCTCCCCGAGGACCGCGTGATCGTGGAGCTGAGCCCGTACGACCTGACCCGCGGCCGGATCGTCTACCGCTACAAGTGATCCGCGAGCTGGAAAGGAACGGCACGGCAATCCTGCCGAGCACGAAGCCAGCGAGCACGAGGAAAGAACCATGAAGGTCAACCCCAGCGTCAAGCCCATCTGCGAACACTGCCGTGTGATTCGCCGCAAGGGCCGCGTCATGGTGATCTGCAAGAGCAACCCGCGTCACAAGCAGCGCCAGGGCTAGTCCCGGGCGCGTGACCGGCGCCGACGGTGTCCATCGGACACCAGGCTGCTCGAGCACGACCCACAACTGAAGATCGACAACGCAGTACCAGAACCCGGTCGCACGACGGCCGGGGGACACCTCGGGGCGGAGGCCCGAGCACCGGTACTGCGCCACACCTCCATCGACAACAGGAGCAGCCATCACATGGCACGTCTAGCAGGCGTCGACATCCCGCGCGAGAAGCGCGTGGAGATCGCACTCACGTACATCTACGGCGTCGGCCGTACCCGCGCCGTCCAGGCACTGACGGAGACCGGTATCTCCGGTGACATCCGCGTCAAGGACCTGACCGACGACCAGCTCGTCGCCCTCCGTGACTTCATCGAGGGCAACTTCAAGGTCGAGGGTGACCTCCGCCGTGAGGTCGCCGCCGACATCCGCCGCAAGGTCGAGATCGGCAGCTACGAGGGTCTTCGCCACCGTCGTGGTCTCCCGGTGCGCGGTCAGCGCACCAAGACCAACGCTCGTACCCGCAAGGGACCGAAGCGCACCGTGGCAGGCAAGAAGAAGGCTCGATAGGAGACCCCGATGGCTACCCCCAAGACTGCCGCGCGCAAGCCGCGCCGCAAGGAGAAGAAGAACGTCGCCGTGGGCCAGGCCCACATCAAGAGCACGTTCAACAACACGATCGTCAGCATCACCGACCCGTCGGGTGCCGTCCTCAGCTGGGCGTCCTCGGGTGCCGTGGGCTTCAAGGGTTCGCGCAAGTCGACGCCGTTCGCGGCGCAGCTCGCCGCCGAGTCCGCTGCGCGTCAGGCGCAGGAGCACGGCGTCAAGAAGGTCGACGTCTTCGTGAAGGGCCCGGGTTCGGGTCGCGAGACCGCGATCCGCTCCCTCCAGGCCGCTGGCCTCGAGGTCGGCTCGATCAACGACGTCACGCCGCAGGCGCACAACGGGTGCCGCCCGCCCAAGCGCCGTCGCGTCTGACGCGAGGAGCAACCGGCCGCGCCCTGCTCGTCCCCTGACCGGATCCGTTCCGGCGAGGGCGGGCAGGGCCCGCGGCCATTCCTGGTCGTTCGATCGCGCACGTGTGTGCGCGTGATCACAACTCAACAGACCCGTCGGGGCCCATGCGGCCCCGTCGTACCGCCAAGTGTCATATAGCGGACACTTCGCCGAAAGGAATCCCACAGTGCTCATTGCACAGCGCCCCACCCTGACCGAGGAGCCGATCTCCGAGCACCGCTCGCGCTTCGTCATCGAGCCGCTCGAGCCGGGCTTCGGTTACACCCTCGGCAACTCGCTGCGCCGCACGCTCCTCTCCTCGATCCCCGGCGCGGCTGTCACCAGCATCCGCATCGACGGCGTCCTCCACGAGTTCAGCACCGTTCCCGGTGTCAAGGAAGACGTCACCGAGATCATCCTCAACATCAAGAGCCTGGTCGTCTCCAGCGAGCACGACGAGCCCATCACGGCGTACCTGCGCAAGCAGGGTGCCGGTCAGGTCACCGCAGCGGACATCTCCGCTCCGGCCGGCGTCGAGATCCACAACCCGGAACTCGTCATCGCGACCCTGAACGACACCGCACGCTTCGAGCTCGAGCTCACGATCGAGCGTGGCCGTGGCTACGTCTCGGCGACGCAGAACCGTTCCGAGTTCAGCGAAGCCGGTCAGATCCCGATCGACTCGATCTACTCGCCGGTCCTCAAGGTCACCTACCGCGTCGAGGCGACGCGTGCCGGTGAGCGCACGGACTTCGACCGCCTGGTCGTCGACGTCGAAGCGAAGCCGGCCATCACGCCGCGTGACGCCATCGCGTCGGCTGGTCGCACGCTGGTCGAGCTGTTCGGGCTCGCTCGCGAGCTCAACACGGCGGCCGAGGGCATCGAGATCGGCCCCGCGCCGGTCGACGCCGTGCTCTCGAACGAACTGCAGACCCCGATCGAGGACCTCGACCTGTCGGTCCGCAGCTACAACTGCCTGAAGCGGGAGGGCATCAACACGGTGTCCGAGCTCGTCGCCCTCTCGGAGACGCAGCTCATGAACATCCGCAACTTCGGTCAGAAGTCGGTGGACGAGGTCAAGGACAAGCTCACCGAGCTCGGCCTGTCCCTCAAGGACACCGTCCCCGGATTCGACGGCGCCCACTTCTACAGCGGGTACGACGAGGACGAGTCCAACAACTGACCTCGCGCTCACGCGCACGCGCGCTGACACCGCGCGCACCACTTTCACCACTGGAGAACTGACATGCCGAAGCCCACCAAGGGCCCCCGCCTCGGTGGCGGTCCCGCCCACGAGCGCCTGCTCCTGAGCAACCTCGCCAACGCCCTCTTCACGCACGGTCGCATCACGACCACCGAGACGAAGGCCAAGCGCCTCCGCCCGGTCGCCGAGCGTCTCATCACGTTCGCGAAGCGCGGCGACCTGCACGCGCGTCGTCGTGTGATCAGCATCCTGCGCGACAAGTCCGTCGTGCACACGCTGTTCACCGAGATCGCCCCCCAGGTCGAGGACCGCCAGGGCGGTTACACCCGCATCACGAAGCTCGGCTTCCGCAAGGGCGACAACGCCCCGCTGGCGTCGATCGAGCTCGTCCTCGAGCCCGTCTCGAGCACGCCCGCTCCGGTCAAGCGCAACTCGGCTCCGGCCGCTGCTGCCGCCCCGGTCGACGAGCCCGCCGCTGACGAGACCACCGAGGAGGCCCCGGTCGAGGAGACCGAGACCACCGAGGAGTCCGCACCGGTCGAGACCGAGTCCGAGACCGAGGCTGCTGCCGAGGTCGAGGCCGACGCCGCCGAGAAGTCGGACGACGCCGACACCAAGTAGTCCGGTGCCCTCCGGGGCGCTGCACCACCACGAGGAAGCCCCCGCGACCCAGGTCGCGGGGGCTTCCTCGTGTTCGCAGAGCGGACGGCAGCTGCGGCGTGCCGCGTACGGTGGCCGATCATCAGGACAGGGAAGGAAGTCATGGCGTTCCAGCACGTTGCGGGTCTGGGGACCCGGGTCTGGCGGTGGAGCCGGACCTCGGGCACGCAGCCGCGCCTGCTGCACGCCGGCAAGGCCGCGGCCGCTGCGGTGATCGCCTGGTTCGTGGCGCAGCACATCCCGGGCGTCGCGGCCGAGTACCCGTACTACGCACCACTCGGCGCCGTCGTCGCGATGCAGACCACGGTGTTCGCGGGCATCCGGAGCGGTGTGCAGACCCTGGTCGGGATCGCCCTCGGCATCCTCATCGCCGCGTTCACGATGTGGATCGGCGACCCGGGCTTCCTCGCGATCGCGCTCGCGGTCGGCGTCGGTGTCCTGGTCGGCGGGTTCCGCGTGCTGGGCGAGGGCAGCTCGTGGGTGTCCACTGCGGCGCTCTTCGTCCTGCTCGTCGGCGGCGCGCACGCCGAGGGTTACTCGCTCGGGTACCTCGTGCAGATGGCCGTGGGTGTCGTCGTCGGGCTGCTCGTCAACTTCCTGGTGTTCCCGCCGCTGCACTTCTGGGATGCCGAACACCGCATCGACACGGTGAACGGCGTGCTGGCGGACCACCTCGACGGTCTGGCCACCGTGCTCGAGGAGGGCAAGCGCGACGAGAAGGCCTGGGACCACCAGCAGGACCGTCTGGACCGTGCGATCGCGGACGTGCGGTCGCGGGTGGCGATCGCGCACGAGAGTCGTCGGCTCAACCCCCGTGGTGCGCTGCGCGGGTCCCGAGCGCGGCTGCAGAAGGACGGTGGACGCTTCCGTGCACTGGAGCGGGTCGCCTGGTACACGACCGACCTCACCGAACTCGTGGCACGCTCCGGCCCGGTGTCCGAGGGCGTCGGTCGTCCGGATCCGGCGTTCGCCACCCCCATCGCCGAGGCACTGCGGCAGATCGCCAGCACGATCCGTGGCGACTCCCCGGAGGACCAGGCCGAAGAGGCCATCGCACGACTCGAGCGCGCGCTCGACGCATCACGTGAGAACCCCTCGCACGTCGCGG
This sequence comes from Curtobacterium sp. ME12, assembly GCF_903970855.1. Taxonomy (NCBI): domain Bacteria; kingdom Bacillati; phylum Actinomycetota; class Actinomycetes; order Micrococcales; family Microbacteriaceae; genus Curtobacterium; species Curtobacterium sp. ME12. The sequence continues at coordinate 4,922 of NZ_CAJCKD010000002.1, read as the reverse complement.
TCACCTCGGCCGCGCTCGTCGCACTGCGCGGGATCGTCGAGTCGGAACGACGGGCCACCGACGACCTCGACACCCGGACCGGCCCGTCGGCGTTCGGTCGTCCGCGCGGCTGAGTGGGTGCGAGCGGTCGCGGTCCTGCAGACGGAGCGCGGGCCGGGAGGCACGGGTCGCCCCCGCTACGGTGGTCACGTGGACGAGACGGTCGGCTTCCAGGACCCCGACAGCACCGGTGACGTGCGGCTGCGACTGGACATCGCCTACGACGGGGCGGCGTTCTCCGGGTGGGCCCGGCAGCCCGGGCTCCGGACCGTGCAGGGTGCCCTCGAGGCCGCACTCGCCACCGTGTTCACCCGCTGGGGTGAACCGCCGTTGCTCACCGTCGCCGGACGCACCGACGCCGGGGTGCACGCCACCGGGCAGGTCGCGCACCTGGACCTGTCGGCCGAGCAGTGGGCAGCGCTCACCGCCAAGCGCGGGTCGGGCAGGTCACCGCTCGACGGGCTGCTCAAGCGGGTCAACGGCATCGCGGCACCCGAGGGGGACGTCGTCGTGACCGGTGCCTCGGTGGCACCCGCGGGGTTCGACGCCCGGTTCTCCCCGCTGTGGCGCCGGTACGAGTACCGGGTCGCGGACGCCGACGCCCCGCGCGATCCACGTCGTCGTGGGCACACGGTCTGGCACGCGGCGCGGCTCGACCCGGCAGCGATGGAGCGCGGTGCGCTGACGCTGCTCGGGCTGCACGACTTCGCGACGTTCTGCAAGCCGCGCGAGGGGGCGACGACCATCCGGACGTTGCAGCAGTTCCGCTGGGACCGCGAGCCGGACGGCGTGCTGGTGGCGCGCCTCCAGGCCGACGCCTTCTGCCACTCGATGGTGCGGGCCATGGTCGGCGCGACCATCGCCGTCGGCGAGGGCCGCTTCGGCCCGGACCGCCTCGAGGAACTGCGCGTCGCCGAGGAACGCACGAGCGCCTTCAAGACGGCGCCGGCGAAGGGACTGACCCTGACCGAGGTGGGCTACCCGGCCGACGCCGAGCTCGCGGAGCGGGCGGAACAGACCCGGGCCCGACGGTCGGTGGACGGTACCGTCGAGGGATGAGCCCGCGCGAACCCCGTTCCGTCGTGTCCGTCGCCCCCGGAGTCGTCTTCGTCGAGGGCCCCGTGTCCAACTGGGTGGTGCTGGCTGAGGAGGACGGCGTCGCGCTGATCGACGCCGGCTACCCGGCCGACACCGACCTCGTGCTCGACACCGTGCGCGCCGCCGGACACGACCCCGCAGACCTCCGTCGCGTCTACGTGACGCACGGACACGTCGACCACGTCGGCGGCATCCCCGGGATCCTCGAGCGGTACCCCGACGTCGAGGTGCTCGCCCACGCCGACGAGCTCGCCAACGTGCGCGGGCCGGAGCGGCAGCAGGTCACCCCGGCGGAGATCGGCGGCCGGCTCGCCATCCCCCGCGTGCTCGCCTGGCTGGCGCGGGCGATCCGCTCCGACGCCCTCCGACCCACTACCGTGCCGTCCGCTCGCGCGTTCACCGGTGCGGACTTCGCGGGTCGGGCGATCGCGCCGTTCCCGGCCGTCGGCCACACCGACGGCTCGACGGCCTACCTGCTGCCCGCAGCGGACGCGATCGTCACCGGCGACGCGGTCGTCAGTCGGCACGACACCCAGCCCGGGTCGTGGGCCCCGCGGCCGCGGATGATCACGCCGTTCTTCACCGCCGATCAGGACCTGGCGCTCGAGTCAGCACGGGCGCTGCCGTTCCCGGCCCTCGTGCTGCCGGGACACGGACCGGCCGTCCGACGCGTGGGTGGGGCCTGGCTGCCGATCGGCTGATGGTGCCTGAGGCGATCGGCTCATGCCGGGCGATCGGCTGCGCCGCGGAACGCGGTCGGCTCTTGTTGCCGAGCGCAATCATTTACCTCGACGCAACCTGAATGTCCCCGCAGGTCGGTAGCGTGCGGGCATGGCCAACACCCTCGGGCGCACTCTGCTGTGCGCCACGGCGGCCGCGACGCTCCTCGCGGCCCCACTCGTCACCGTCACCGCAGCGACCGCGAACCCCGAGGGGACCGACCTCGTCATCGAGGAGGCCTACCTGAAGGCGGGGAGCAAGGGCGCGTTCTACAACGAGAAGTTCGTCGAGATCGGCAACCCAACCGACGCCGCCGTGTCACTGGACGGGTGGTCGCTGCAGTACCGGTCCGGCACGGGCACCGGCACCTTCTCGGCCAGTACGCTCCAGGGCACCGTGCCGGCGAAGGGCACATTCCTGGTGTCGATGGCGGGCAACGGCGGGGCCACCGCGGCCGGCGAGGACCTGCCCGCCGCCGACGACACCGCGACGCTCAACCCCTCGGGCACCACGGGCACGCTCGTCCTGTCCGACGCCACGGCACCCCTGTCGCTCGCCGCCGGACCCGTCACCACCGGCACCGACGGCGTGGTCGACCTGCTCGGCTACGGTGCCTCGAACACGTTCGAGTCGGCCGTGCGCACCGTGACCGGGGACAACTCCGTCCCGAACGGCCTGGTCCGCCAGGGCACCACGGACACCGACGTCAACGGTGCGGACTTCTCCGTGACGACGACGCTCACCCCGCGGAACGCCGCGGGCGAGACGACGGCACCGACCGAACCCACGGACCCGACCGACCCGGGTGACGGCGGGACCCCCGCGCCCGGCACCCCCGCCGAGACCGTGACCATCGCCCAGCTGCAGGGCACCACGGACACCTCGCCGTACGCCGGCAAGAACGTCACGACCGACGGCGTCGTCACCGCGGTGTACGGCACCGGCGGCTTCAACGGCTACACGATCCAGACCCCCGGCACCGGCGGCGCCATCGACCTCGGTGCCCACACCGCGTCCGACGCGGTGTTCGTCTTCTCGTCGGCCACCGCCGGCCTGGTGCACGAGGGCGACCACGTGCGGGTCACCGGTGCCGTGTCCGAGTACTTCGGCCTGACCGAGCTCACGGTGTCCGGGGCCTCGTCGCTGCAGCAGCTGGACGACACCGTCGCGGCACCGCAGCCGGCCGCGGTCGCGTTCCCGTCGTCCGACACCCAGCGCGAGTCGCTCGAGAGCATGCTCGTCGCTCCCCAGGGGGCGTACACCGTCGCCGACAACTACACGACGAACCAGTACGGCGAGGTCGTGCTCGCCAGCGGCACGAAGCGCCTGATCCAGCCGACCGAGGTCGGCCGACCGGGCAGCGCCGAGGCGAAGGCCGCCGAGGCCGACAATGCCGCGCGCAAGGTCACGCTCGACGACGGCGCGAGCACCAACTTCCTCACCCAGGCGAACCAGGGCATCCCGGTGTCGTGGCTCACCCAGGGCCCGGTCACCGTCGGGGCCGCCGCCACCTTCACCGAGCCGGTCGTCCTCGACTACCGCAACAACGGGTGGAAGTTCCAGCCGACCGCGCCGATCACGGGTGCGACCCCGGCCGCCGAGCTGCCGGCGTCGTTCTCGAAGGTGCGCCAGCCGGCACCGCAGGACGTCGGTGGCGACCTGAAGCTCGCCGGCTTCAACGTGCTCAACTACTTCCCGACCACGGGCGACGAGCTCACCGGCTGCAAGTACTACACGGACCGTGCCGGAGACCCCGTCACGGTGAACTCCGGCTGCGACGCCCGCGGCGCCGCCGAGCAGGAGGACTTCCTGCGCCAGCAGGTCAAGATCGTCAAGGCCATCAACGGCCTGGACGCCGACGTCGTCTCGCTCGAGGAGATCGAGAACTCCGTCCGCTTCGGTCAGGACCGCGACGCCGCCGTGGCCACCCTGGTCGACGCGCTCAACGCCGCCACCGGCCAGGACACCTGGGCCTACGCGAAGTCCCCGGCCGTCGTGCCCGCGAGCGAGGACGTCATCCGCCTCGCCCTGATCTACAAGAAGGAGCGCGTCGAGCCCGTCGGCGAGTCGACGATCCTGCTCGACGACGCGTTCACGAACGCCCGCCAGCCCGTCGCGGACGCGTTCCGCCCGGTCGGCGGCACCGCGGACGACGACTTCCTGGTGATCGCGAACCACTTCAAGTCCAAGGGCTCCGGCACCGGCGAGAACGCCGACCAGGGCGACGGGCAGGGGGCGTCGAACGCCGACCGCGTCGAGCAGGCGAAGGCCCTGGTGACGTTCTCCACCGACATGCAGGAGCAGTACGGCACCGACAAGGTGTTCATGCTCGGCGACTTCAACGCCTACAGCAAGGAGGACCCGGTGGTGGTCCTCGACGAGGCCGGCTACACCGACCTCGGCCCGGCGCTCGACAGCACCGAGTACTCGTACGTGTTCTCCGGCCTGAGCGGCTCGCTCGACCACGTGTTCGCGTCGGAGGCCGCGCTCGAGACGGTCACGGGCGTGGACATCTGGAACATCAACTCGGTCGAGTCGGTGGGCCTGGAGTACAGCCGCTACAACTACAACGCGACGAACCTGTACACCGACGACGTGTACCGGGCGAGCGACCACGATCCGATCCTGGTCGGGTTCGACCTCGACGCCGCGGGCACCGACCCGACGCCGGTACCGACCCCGACCCCGACCCCGACGCCGGTACCGACCCCGACCCCGACGCCGACCCCGATGCCGGTGCCGCCGGTCGACGGGGTCACTCCGCCGGTCGTTCCGGTGGCGCCTTCGGAGTCGCTGTTGACGGAGGCGAGTCGTGGTGGGGTGTCTGCTCCGGCGACCGCTCGTGCGGGGGAGACGATCACGGTGACGGTGGGGACTGCGTCTGCCGGTGACACGGTCAACGTGTGGTTGTTCTCGGAGCCGACGCTGATCGGCACCGCGGTGGTGGCTGCTGATGGGACGGTTCGGGTGACGATCCCGGCGGACACGGCGGCTGGTGTGCACCGGTTGGCGGTGACGGCTGCGGACGGGAGTCTGATCGGTTGGACCCCGATCACGATCACCGT